>NZ_JACBWZ010001156.1 GCF_013870595.1 Streptomyces sp. WELS2
AGCGCGATGAGCACCGCGTCGGACACGGCGCAGATGCCGACCACGGTGAGGACGGCGTGCCGGCGCACCCCCTGCCGCAGGACGAAGGCGTTCTGGGCGCCGATGGCGACGATCAGGGAGAGGCCGGTGCCGAATCCGGCGGCAGCGGCGGTCAGGGCGTGGTTCATGCCGACGACGCTAAGGAAACCGCCCCCCTCAAGTACAGCTAAAGATTTTTACGTACCCTTAGCACTCGTGATGACTGAGCTACCCCTGGAACAGGTCCGGACCCTGCTGGCCGTGGTGGACGAGGGCACCTTCGACGCCGCCGCCGCCGCGCTGCACGTGACACCGTCGGCGGTCAGCCAGCGGGTCAAGGCCCTGGAACAGCGCACCGGCCGGGTGCTGCTCCAGCGCACCAAGCCGGTGCGGCCCACGGAGTCCGGCGCGGTGCTGGTGCGGTACGCCCGGCAGCTCGCCCGGCTGGAGCGGGACGCCTGGGACGAGCTGGGGCTGTACGGCACCGGGGAGCCCACCCGGGTGTCGGTCGCGGTGAACGCGGACTCGCTGGCGACCTGGTTCCTGCCGGCCCTGAACCGGGTCGCCGGCCTCTGCTTCGAACTGCACCGCGAGGACGAGGACCACACGGCGGCGCTGCTGCGCGAGGGTCTGGTGATGGCGGCGGTGACCTCCTCGCCCGACCCGGTCCCCGGCTGCGCGGTCCGCCCGCTGGGACGGATGCGGTATCTGCCGGTGGCCGCGCCGGAGTTCGTCGCGGACCGGCCGGCGGGGCGGCCGCCGGCGGAGGCGCTGGCCCGGGCGCCCGTGGTGGTCTTCGACCGCAAGGACGACTACCAGGACGGCTTCGCCCGCCGGCTGGGCCACGCCTCGGCCGGCCCGTTCCGGCACCAGGTGCCCACCTCGGAGGGGTTCCTCGACGCGGTGGCCGCGGGGCTGGGCTGGGGCATGGTCCCGGAGGTCCAGGCCGGACCGCTGCTCGCGGACGGGCGGCTGACCGTGCTGGTCCCGGGCGAGCACATGGACGTCGCCCTGTACTGGCAGCAGTGGAAGCTCGACTCCCCCGGGCTGGCGGCCCTGGCCGACGCGGTGACGGCCACGGCGGCGCGGGCGCTGCGCCGCTGAGGGGCGCGGGGGGCCGTCCGAACCGCCCGGCGGGGGTGGCCGGTCGCGCGAGCCGGGCCCCGACTTCCCCCGCCGTCCCGCCTGTTGGCCGTCCACGGCCGTAAGTGCGGTCGGCGTCCGGAAGCCCCGGAGGCCATCTTCCCCGGATCGCCCGGCGGTTGTGCCGTTTCACGTTCTCCCGACCGGTCACCCGGACGCGAGAACGATTGCCACAGGCACGGACGACTTCCACCGATCCAGGAGACTTCCGATGGACAACTGGCGCGACCATGCCGCGTGCCGTCACGAGGATCCCGATCTGTTCTTCCCGGTCGGGACCACCGGCCCGGCGCAGGTACAGACCGAGCGGGCGAAGGCGGTGTGCGGGCACTGCCCGGTTCGCGAGCAGTGCCTGGACTGGGCGCTGGAGACGGGCCAGAGCATCGGCGTCTGGGGCGGCACCACGGAGCTGGAGCGCCGGGCGCTGCACCGGCGCCGGGCCCGC
>NZ_JACBWZ010001157.1 GCF_013870595.1 Streptomyces sp. WELS2
GTGCCGCACCGCGTCGCCCCCGCCACGGAATGGCGGCTGCTGGCGCACTATCGCGCCGTCAGCGCGCGGATCACCGCCAACGTGACGGGTGAACTGCGCACCGGACTGCCCCGGTTGGCGGACCGGGTCGCGCGGGTGCTGGCCGGGCCGGACACCGAGGCGGCGGCCGCCCTGCGGATGCTCACCGCCGACTCCCGGGTCGCGCGCCTGCTGGCCGAGCGGACCGCGGTGGCCGACTTCGACCTGCACCGCGACAACACGCTCAGCGACGGCGGCCGACTACACAAGATCGACTTCGACGGGCTGTGCCTGGGGCCCGCCGACTGGGCCGAGGCATGCTCCCTGGTGGGCGCGAGCGCCCTCTACCCGGCGGGCGGCGCCGGGCGCCGCCCGCACGACGGGACCGGCGGCCGGCTGCGCGTCCTGGTGCTGGTCCGGTTGCTGCTGGGCCTGTCCCACTTCCTCACCGGCCCGCGGACCGCCGCCCCCGTCGGGCACTACACACGGCTCTACCGCGACGCCGTGGCCGACTGGACGGCAGGGGCCGTCGCATGAGGGCGCGGCTGGAGACGGAGCGTCGGTTCCTGGTCCGCGACCACTCGGTGGTGCGAGGCAGCGAAGGCATCGAGATCGTCCAGGCCTACGTGTTCGCCGACGAACGCACCGTGGTGCGCGTGGGCCGCAGACACGGGGGCTGGCGGCTCACCGTCAAGGACAGCGGCAGCGGCCTGGTGCGCCGCGAACACCACACCCCGCTGCCCGAGGAGTTCGGCATGGCCCTGTTCACCTCCCCGTCCGTCCGCCGCTCGGTCAAGCGCCGCCACCGTGTCCCGTACGCCGGCCGTGTATGGCTGGTCGACGTGCACCGGGACGGCCCGGTGCTCGCCGAGGTCGAGCTCTCGGCGGCCGACGAAGCGCTGGCCGTGCCCGCGTGGTGCGGGGCGGAGGTCACCGGTGATCCGGCGTACGCCGACCACGCACTGGCCCGGGGCCCGGCGTGATGAGCACACAAAGGTCGTTGCTGCTCTTCAAACCGGACGCGGTGGCACACGGCATGGTCGACCAGGGGATCGCGGAGGTGCGCGCGGCCGGGCTGCGGGTCGCCGCCCGCCGCCGGTTCGAGCTGACCGAGGCGCAGCTGGCCGGCCTGTACTTCCGGATCCTTCCCGACGAACGGGCCCTCACCGCCGGTCTGCTGCGCCGCTACCTGGTCGGCCGGGCGGTCGAGGCGGCGGTGGTCGAGGGACCGGACGCGCTGGCCCGGCTGCTCGAGTACAAGTCCGCCACCCGGGCCCGGCTCGGCGGGTTCATCTACGGCAACTTCGTGCACTGCCCCGACAGCCCCGACGAGGCCGAGCGGCAGATCGAGGTCCTCACCGGGGACGGTCCCGGCCTCGGCTTCCGCCCGACGCACGCGCGGTGGCGCGGCTGGCCGGTGGCCGGCTGTGAACGGGCTCTGGACGAGGTGTGGGCCGATGTGCCCGGCCGCGGACTGACCCGGCCCGCGCGCTGGTCGCCCTGGGGCCGGGCCGCGGGCCTGCGGATCACCGTGCCCGCGCGCTGGGTGATCGCCTTCGACGACATCGCGGTGTTCCTCGCCCGCCT
>NZ_JACBWZ010001158.1 GCF_013870595.1 Streptomyces sp. WELS2
GCGCCCGTCCCGCCACGCCGGCCCGCGGCGGCACCGGCCTTGGCCAGCTCCAGCCGCAGCGCCGCGATGCCCTCGTCGATGTCGGTGCCGGGCCGTTCCACCAGACCGTCGGTGTACAGGGCCAGGATCGCGTCCGGCACCAGCACCAGCTCCGTCACCGGGTACCGGGCGTGCGGGTCCACCCCGAGGACGACATCGCCCGGAACGTCCAGCACCCGGGTCCGGCCGTCCGGACAGCGCAGCAGGGGCGGCAGATGACCCGCCCGGGCGATCCGGGTCCGGCCGGTGGCGGGGTCCAGCCGCAGACAGCAGCAACTGGCGAACTGGCCCGGGTCCAGGTCGATCAGCAGGCGATTGGTGCCGCTGAGCACCTCGTCCGGCGGCCGGTCGCCCAGCGCGAACGCCCGTACGGCGCTGCGCAACTGGCCCATGGTGGCCGCCGCCTGCACCCCGTGTCCCTGCACATCGCCGATGACCAGCGCCAGCCCGTCCCCGGACTCCACCACGTCGTACCAGTCCCCGCCCACGTCCATCCCCTGCGTCCCCGGCAGATAGCGGCCCGCGGTCTCCACCCCGGGGTGTGCCGACAGCCGGCGCGGCAGCAGCGCCTCCTGGAGGCCGCGGGCCAGGGCCGCCTCGCTGTCGTAGCGGCGGGCCCGCTCCATCGCGTGCGCGATCAGCCCGGCGAGCGCGGTGAGCGCCGTACGCTCCTGCGCGCTGAACCCGCGCGGCCGGTCGAAGCCGAGGATGCAGGAACCCACCGGCCGCCCCGAGGCGATCAGCGGCAGGAAGGCGCGCGCCCCCACGTCCGAGTCGAGGGCGAGCCCCGGATAGGCCGCCCCGAGCTGCGTCATGGACTCGAAGAACAGCGGCCGGCCGGTGGTCAGGGTCTCCACCCCGGGGATCCGCGCGTCCAGGCCGACGCCCTCGAACGGGTCGAGGAACCCTCGCGGGAACCCGGTTTCCCAGGCCAGGTGGAGCCGTCGCTCCTGGAGCAGATAGATGGCCAGCCGCCGGCCGCCGAACGCGGGCAGCAGCTCCCGCACGACCACCGCCGACACCTGCCGGGCGGTCACCGCGTCGGTCAGCGCGATGGCCAGCGCGATCGGCCGGTACAGCGGGGTCATCGCACGGTCGTCCGGCTCCGCCCCCTCGTCCGGGTACGCCCGGGGCACCTGACCGGTCGCCGGGTCCATGCGGCTGGCCGGGGTGAGCGTGCAGGTCAGCAGGTCCGTCCCCGGGTGCAGCGACACGGCCAGCCAGTCACCCTCGCCCGGCCCGTCCCGCTCGCCGGCCGGCCGCCGCGCGTGGAAGCACACCGGCTCCGGGGCCAGCAGGGCGCCGCGCAGGTGGTCGTCGTACGGCGGTCCCGTCAGCCAGGGCAGCGCGTCCCACAGCGCACGCCCGAGCAGCCACTCCCGGCTGCGGCCCACGAGCCGGGCCGCCGCCGGGTTCGCGTACACGATCAGCCCCAGCCGGTCCAGACAGAGCACGCCCTGCGGCAGCGGGTCGGCCGCGCACTCGGCGAAGGCGGCGGGACCGGCGTGGAACACCACCCCGGTGACGGCGGGCCCGGCGCCCGGGGAGTCCGCCGGCCACAGGTCC
>NZ_JACBWZ010001159.1 GCF_013870595.1 Streptomyces sp. WELS2
GGCCGACCTGCTGCGGAAGCTGCTCGCCACGACGGCCGAGTGACCGGCCGGGCAGGGCGGAGGCGGAAGACGCCGGTGGCACCCGGGCACAGCGGGCGCGGACAACGCCGGGAGCCCGCCGGTCTCACCCGGGCACGGCGGGCACGGAAAACGCCGGGGGCGCCGGTCTCACCCGGGTACGGCGTACGCGCGTACCGACGGGAGGACGGGCGCCCCCGGCGAACGAACCGACGAGGCGGTCAGGCCTTGGCCCCCGCCCCGGACTTGACGTTGACGTTGGACGAGGTGGTGTCCTTCTTGGCCCGCGACTTGTCCAGCAGCATGACCAGACCGGCGATCACCGCGAACAGCACCAGCGGGAGGAAGACGTACAGGCCCAGCGTCTGGATGACGCTCAGGCCCGGGCCGGGGTCGTCACCGTCGTCGCGGGTCAGCGCGAGCGCGGGGGACGACATGAGCAGCATCATCAGCGTCGTACCGGCGGCCAGGGCGCCGGCGCGCAGGGCGTTGTTCTTGTCCACGCATTCAAGTTAGCGAACCGGGCTGAAGGCCGCGCGCCCGGGGTGCCTTACCGCCCCGGGCGCCCGGACCGGCGGGACGGGGGCCGGCACCCCCGCGCACCCCTCCCGGCACCCGGCACCCGGCACCCGGACTCAGCCTCCCGGCGCCCGGTCCTCCCGGAGCACGTCCAGCAGCCCCCGCAGCCGCGGCGAGGCGACCAGTTCCTCCAGCGGGACCGGGCGGCCGTCCGGGTCGGCGAGCGGGAGGCGCCAGTTCGGGTATTCGTCCCAGGTGCCGGGCAGGTTCTGCGGACGCCGGTCGCCCACGCCGTCCGGGAGCCAGACGCCGATCAGCCGGGCCGGCGTGCGCAGCAGGAAACGGTGGACCGCGCGGATCTCCTCCTCCTCGTCGGAGCCGGGCGGCCCGGCCGCCGTCAGGTCCAGCAGGCCGAGGCTGCCCAGCAGCGCCAGCCACTCGGCCGCGTCGGCGGTGGCCCCGGCCTTCTCCTCGGCGGCCGGACGGGTGAGCAGGCCGAGGCGGTCGCGCAGTTCGACGTGGTCGCCGGTGAGCCGGGCGGCGGTGGGCGGCAGATCGTGGGTGGTGGCGGTGGCCAGGCAGTCGGCGCGCCAGCGCTCGGGCGGCAGCGGGCGGCCGTCGCCCTCCCAGTCCCGCTCGAACCACAGCACGGAGGTGCCGAGCACCCCGCGCCGCTGGAGCGCCTCGCGCACCCCGGGCTCCACGGTGCCCAGGTCCTCGCCGATCACCAGCGCCCCGGCGCGGTCGGCCTCCAGGGCGAGGACGGCGAGCATGGCGTCGGCGTCGTAGTGCACGTAGGTGCCCTCGGTGGGCGGGCTGCCCTCGGGCACCCACCAGAGCCGGAACAGTCCCATGACGTGGTCGACGCGCAGGGCGCCGGCGTAGCGGAACAGGGCGCGCAGCAGCTCGCGGTAGGGCGCGTAGCCGGTGGCGGCGAGCCGGTCGGGGCGCCAAGGAGGCAGGCCCCAGTCCTGGCCGCGGGCGTTGAAGGCGTCCGGCGGGGCGCCGATGGACATGCCGGCGGCGAACACGTCCTGCTGGGCCCAGGCGTCGGCGCCGCCCGGGT
>NZ_JACBWZ010000116.1 GCF_013870595.1 Streptomyces sp. WELS2
ACCACACCACTGCCGAGGCGGCACCGCCCCGGGTCGCCATCGTGACCGGCGGCTCACGCGGCATCGGACGCGCCGTCGCCGCGCGCCTGGCCCAGGAGGGCCTGATCGTGGCCGTGAGCTATGCGAGCGATTCCGCCTCCGCCCGGGAAACGGTAGAGGCGATCACCGCCGCCGGCGGCCGGGCGATCGCGCTCCGAGGCGACGTCGCCGACGAACACGCCGTCACCGCCGTGTTCGACCGGGTGCAGGACGAGTTCGGCGGTGTGGACGTCGTGGTCCACTGCGCCGGACAGCTGGCCCTGTCCCCGATCGCCGACCTCGATCTGGACGTGCTCGACGCCGTGCTGCGCACCAATCTCCGCGGCACCTTCGTCGTCGCGCGGCAGGCCGCCCGCCGGCTGCGCGCGGGCGGCTCCTTCGTCACCTTCTCGACCTCCGTGGTAGCCACCCAGTTCCCCGGCTACGGTGCCTACGCCGCCGGCAAGGGCGGCGTCGAGGCGATCACCCTGATCCTCGCGCGTGAGCTGCGGGGCCGGGACATCTCCGTCAACACCGTCGCCCCCGGGCCCACGGCGACCGACATGTTCCTGGACGGCAAGACGGCCGAGCAGATCGAGGCGCTGGCGAAGGCTCCGCCGCTGGAGCGCCTGGGCACACCGGCCGACATCGCCCACGTGGTCGCCTTCCTCACCAGTGCGCAGGGGCACTGGGTCAACGGCCAGGTCCTGCGGGCGAACGGCGGCATGGTCTGACGACACAGCCCGCCCCATCCCTCCCACCCATTCACCATTCGAAAGGAACACCTCATGCCCTACGCCAACCTCAAGGTTCCCGCCGGCACGCTCACGGACGCGTCCAAGAAGAAGCTCCAGGACGCCGTCATCGACGCCTTCGCCGAGGTCTACGGAGAACGGGCCCGCCCGAACACACTCGTGATCCTCGAGGAAGTCGCGGACGGCGGCTGGAGTCTCGGCGGAACCATCCTCACCGCCGAAATCCTCGGCCGCATCTGAACAAGGCGGCGGCATCGACCGGCAGCCGACCGGCCGGATGCCCCTCGACACAGCCGGTCCGGCTCGCTCGCGGTGAAACCGAACTGCACCAGGTCAGGGGCAAGACCGGCATCCGGGTCACGGCGTGCGAAGCCCTTGCCGCTGCAGCGGGGGCTGATGCTGGCGAGGCCATCCACGCGCTTCCGAAGAGGCGTTGTGCTCGACGGGCCTGCCCACCTTTGTCGCCCGCCGGGCCCCGGCCGGGCGTTCCCCCGGCCGTCAGGAGCTCGCGCTCGATCCGGTCGGCATCCGGGTGCCGGCTCTCCCCCAGGAACAGTTCGGCCTGCCGCTCGCTCACCACGTCCCTGGCCGTCAGGCCGACCGCGGCCAGGCCCCGGCCCTTCCAGACGCCCGGCGCTGGGCGGCAAGCAGCGGCGCCCCCGCCGTGCGGTGGCCGTCGCCGGCCACCACGCCACGGAGCAGGTAGCGCCACCCGTTCCCCTGGCGGACCTCACCTTTGCTGATCAACGGGTCATGGAACCCCGCCCTTGACCAGTGAAAAAGCGTGATCCGGGGTCCCTCCCGTCCGGCGGGAGGGGATCACCGGATCTTTACCGGAACGCCCACCAGGCGGGCCGCCGGGCCAGCCCGAGACAGTGAGCTCTTTCAGTGCGGCCACTGATCGGGTGACGGGTCCGCGTCCCGCGACGCACGAGGCTCCCGTGCCGTTGGAGGAGGTGTTCTTGTCTCAAACCCACCGGCGCGGGGGCCTCGTTGGTTGTCTATCCTGCCCCGACTTGCCTCACGCTCCGGTCGAGTGGGTCACCCTGCTCATCGTCACCCGTGAGGGTGACCGCCGCCGCAAGCTCCCGCCGCACCAGCGTGCTCTGGTCGGCCTGGTGTACCTGCGTCGGCATGACACCCTGACGCAGAACTCGGCCGGTTTCGGGATCTCGGTCGACACCGCTCACGCCTATGTCACCGCCGTGCTCCATCACCTGTCCAAAAGGGCACCGGGTGCTGCGCGAGGCCAATCCCGAATACGTCCTCTTGGACGGCACGCTCGCCGAGTGCAACCGGGACGGCGACGGCCGGGCCGACTACCCCACAAACACCGCCGTCAGGGCGTGAACGTGCAGATCGTGACCGATGCCGCGGGCAGACTGCTGTGGGCCTCGCCTGCGCTGTCCGGCCGCGCCCACGACCTCACCCCAGCCCGCGCCCACCGGATCATCCTGCTCTGCGAACGCCAGGGCGTCCCGGTCCTCGCCGACCGCGCCTACATCGGCGACGGCTCCTGGGTGACCACACCGGTCCGATGCCCGCCTCGCGGGGAACTTACACCGACCCAGCGCACGATGAACCGAGCACTGTCCACGGCCCGAGCACCGGTCGAGTCGGGTATCGCACGGCTGAAGTCCTGGCGGAACTTCCACTGGGCCCGCTGCAGCTCGAACCGCCTGACGTCAATCGCCGCAGCCGTCCTCACCCTGGAGCGGCAGCGCTGAAAGGGCTCAGTAAGCGCCACCGATGTGTGCACAGTCCGCCGCGTGTTGAAGCAACTGATCTACGCAGACCCTGCCCGCTGTGCGGCCGGCCCCTCACGCTGCGCCCGACCGTCGTCGTCCGCTCGAACGTGCCGTACCCCACCCAGACCGACTACCTGCCCCACTGCACCGCCTGTGCCAACGACCCGGCCAGACGCAGAAGTGGAACGACCTGATGAACGCCCGTTACGGCAGCTGATCCGGGCCGTGCGGATGCTGCGCCACGACCGCATCAGCACCATATTCACACCGCCATATCAGCCCCGAGCCGGTTCCAGCGTCTCGCGTGCCCGAGGCCCGGGATCCGGGCCCTCCGGCTGGTCGCAGGCCCCAGCCGCGTGCCCGAGCTTCACTCACCCTCGCGGGTGCGCATACGATCGACCGGGCAAAAACGATGGTGAACTGTGGACGTTCCCGGCTTTTCGTCCTCTCTGTCAGAAGAGGAGAAGTCTTTCGTCCCAAACCCTCATCGGCCGCCGTACCGCAGGAGTGCATCTGCCTTTCCGCCGGGCTTGGCGGAGCACGGTCTGGGCGATGGCGGTCGTGTCGTTCGTGACCGCCGGGCCGTCGCAGCGGTCGCACAGGACGGCACGCTGCCCGCCGGCCATTACCCGCAGCGGGTGCTGGCCTTTGTCGCCAACGACGGCTCCCACACCGTCTCCGCCTACACCGTACGCCCGCCCGGACCACTGGGCGCGACCGCAGTGGGTCTCCACCCCACCGGCGTTGGCGCCGCCCCCGACGGGAACACCGTCTACGCAGTCAACAGCGGCTCCAACTCGGTTTCGTTCATCTCGTCGGACACCCGCCAGGTGGAAGCGACCGTGCCCGTGGGCAAGATGCCCTTCGACGCGGAACCCACTCGTGACGGCTCTCGAGTGCTGACCGCCGATTACGGCTCGGACATGGTCAGCGTCATCGGTCTCGCAGACCACCGGGTCATCGCTACCGTCCCGGTCGGCCGCCTTCCCCACAGCATCACCACCGTCCCCGACGGCCGTGCCTACGTCACCAACAGCGGGGACAACACCGTCAGCGTCATCAGCCCTGAAAACACCGTCATCGCGGCGATCCCCGTCGGAAACGCGCCCAGCGGCATCTCCGCCACCCCCCGCGGGGACACCGTCTTCGTCTCCAACTCGGGCTCGGGCACCATCTCCATCATCAACACCGCTACCAACGCCGTGATCACCCTGCCCACCGGCCACCGTCCCGAAGGCATTGCCATCACTCCCTGCTGACCAGAACCTCGGTCTGTGCGGAACGCTCTGCGCAAGGCGCCCTGCCCGGACGGGTGCATTTTCCTCCTCTCTGTACGCGATGCCGGCGGGCTGCGCAGCAGCGGGCGTCTGGGAGCCATTGGTACCTCATGGCGCGCTCGGCCGTCTGGTGACGTCTTATTGGTGGAGACTGAGCAGGGTGTTGTACGCCTCTTGGACGAGGTGGTTGTCGCGTGCGGCGCTGCTGTTGGCGAGGGCTGCGACGGCTGTGCCGTGGTGGGGGTTGAAGCCGGCGAAGGAGGAGAAACCGAAGGTTCCGCCGGTGTGGTAGTAGACGTGGCTGCCGTCGGGGCGGGGCCGGACGTTCCAGATGAGTGCGAGTCGGGTGGTGCTGCGGGGTCTGCGGAGCCGGGGCTGCTGGACGTCGTGCAGCGCGGTGCGCAGGGAGGCGGGCGCGTGTTCGGCTGAGGCTGGGTCGAGGAGGGCTTCGAGGTAGGTGAGCATGTCGCGGATGCTGGCCCTTATCGAGCCGGACGCCGCCAGGCCTGGCATGTGTGTGGGGGGTTGGGCGCGGCGGCGCCAGTGACCGGTGGCCTGTCCGTGGGGGGCAGGGGGGACGCCGCAGTAGGCGTCGCGCAGGTGCAGAGGGCGCAGCAGCCGTGTGCCGGCCAGCGCGGGGTAAGGGGTGCGAGCTGCTTCGGCCAGGGCGTGGCCGAGGAGTGCGACGGCGTAGTTGGAGTAGTGGTAGCGGGTTCCGGGGCGCGCACGCAGGCGGGCGCGGGACAGGACGCGCAGGGCTGCGTCTTCGGTGAAACGGGCGTAAGGGGCGGTCAGCAGGGGGACGGCGGGGGTCTGTGTCAGGGGGTGGAGGAGCAGGGGCACGAGGTGGGGCAGGCCGGGGGCGTTGTCCGGCAGACCGGAGGTGTGGGTGGCCAGGTGGGTCAGTGTGATGGCGGTGCCTTGCGGGGGCAGTGTGGTGCCGGTGGGCAGATGTCGAACGAGGGGGTCGTGGAGGTGGAGGATGCCGCGGGCCGCGTGTTCGGCGAGCAGGAGAGCGGTGAACGTTTTGGTGAGGGAGCCGATCTCGAAGCGGGTGGAGGCGGTGGCCGGCCGGCCGTCGTGGTGTGCGGTGCGGCCGCGTACCACGATCGCGTGACGGCCTCTGCGGTGCAATGCCACGGCGACCGTGCTGGCTGCGGGCGTCGCGGTCAGCAGGGTGCGCGTCGCCTGTTCGGTGAGTGCGGGTTCGAGGCGGCGGGTGTCGTCGTCGGTGGAGGCGGCGTGGTCGGATGCGGTCATGCGCTGGGATCCGGCACGGCGGCGGAGGGGAGGGTCAGGTCGCGGGAGAGGGCGATGGTGGCGGCGATGGCGCTCACCGTGGTGCTGTGGTAATGGTCGCGGAACCGGGTGGCGGGGTCTTCTTCCAGGGGGCGGCCGTCGACGGGGAACAGGCCGTCGGGGTGCTGGGTCCGTTCCATGCGCTGCCAGTCGTCGAGGTCGATGTGCGGCTCGGGCAGGCAGGCGCCGACGGCCAGCAGTTCGGCCACCAGATCCCAGTGGCGGGTCTCTGTCCAGATGTCGGTCCATACCGGCAGCCATCGGGTGAGATAGGCGGTCAGGGGGCGGGGCAGGGCCTCAGGGCGGCGTCCCCAGTCGGTGATGTGGAAGACGGTGTGGGTCAAGGCGTAGGCGGTCTCCCAGTCGATGTGCCAGGGCTGCGGGGTGGCCGCGAGCCAGGTGGCCTGGACGAGACGTTCCCAGTCGGGGACTCTCGTGCCGCTGTCGTGTCCGGTGATGCGCAGGGCGTTGGCGACGGCGAGCCGTCTGCACGGGACGTACTCGACGATGTGCGCGATGCCGGCCACAGCGAGGTGGGAGGTGAGATCCTCCAGGCCCGCGTGGCGGTAGCCGGCCTGGGCGAAGGGGGCGTAGCACTCCACGGCGTCGGTGGTCATGGGGTGGTGCAGCAGCCGCTCGTACAGCAGCGCTCCCTGCCCCAGCCGAAGCCAGCAGAAGTCCAGCAGTTCGCGGGCCAGGCGGCGTTCACGGCTGCCGGCGGTGCCTTCTGTCAGGGCCAGGCCGGCCGCCAGCGCCATCTCCGCCAGGGTTTTGACGGCATCGAGGTCGGGGGCGAGGTCGCCGGCGTCGGGCACGCTCAGTTCCCGGTGGGTGTGCAGCCACGACAGGGCACGGGAGCGGACCGTGTGGGCGAGGGGCGCCAGGGATGTGCTCACGTGGGCTCCAGGCCGAGCAGGCGGCGGGTGATCGCGGTGTCCAGGGCGCAGCGGCTGTTGTCGCCGCCGCGCAAGGCGGTGTCCGAGGTCAGCAGGTCCAGATCCACTTCCGGTGTGCTGTCGTCGGCGGTCAGCCAGGCCAGCCAGCGGGTGATGCGCGCGGCGGTGGTGAAGTCGCGGCGCAGGAAAGCGCGGGTGGCGCCACGCGTCAGGGCCAGAGCGTGACGGCGGGCGGCCTGGTGGACGGGTCCGTCCAGGCCGGGGAGCGCGAGCGAGGCGAGCTGTCCCATCCGCAGCGACCACGGCACCCACCCCTCCCCCCGGTTACCGGCCGCGGGGCCGGCCGGGCGTCGGCGGGGTGCGTCATCGTCGCAGCACGGTGGGGGCCCGGGCAGTGGCGGGATGTCCGGGGCGCCGGCAGGATCCAGACGGGCCACTGCCGCGAGCAGCGCCCAGTCGATCCATGCCCTGATCCACGGCTGCTCTGCCCCGGCGGGCGGTGCCGGCGGCGAATGGCGCGCCGGTTCCAGTGCCTTCAGGCAGACACGTACAGCCTCGGCCTCCTGAGGACCGAGGCGCTGACCGGTCAGCAGGTGGGGGGAGAGGGCATCGGCCCCGAGCATCCGCACGGCACCCGCCGCGGCGGTCATCCGGCCGGTGCCGCTGTCCGCGGTCGGCGCGCTGCGCGCCGCCTGGAGGTGGGCCGCCACCACGGCCGTGTCCTCGGCGCCGCGCAGGGCGCCGAGGACACGCTGTGCCAGCAACTGGGCCGCTGCCTGGTACTCAGCACCCCGCCGGTCCGTCACCGGTCCTTCGGCTCCTTCGGCTCCTGGATGCCGATGACGATGATGTGAGCTACCGGCGGCGTGGGGAGCGGGGCCCCGCTCACCGGCGCCTCCGCGCCCGCCACGAGCGTCTCCAGCAATTCCGCGTCCACCGAGACGACATCGTCCCGTGTCGTGTTCAGCATGTTCGTCATCCTTTTCGTTGGTTGTGATTCCGGCAGGCTGGTGCAGAGCGGTGCGGGTGACGGAAAGGCGTCCCGGACGGTCTGCGGGGTGTACCGTCCGGCTGGGTCAGTGCACGGCGGTGAAGAGGACCGACTCGAACAGGATTCCGTTCACTTGGCTGTGGGGAGACGTCGCGACCCCGCCCGCGGTGCAACTGCCGTCGAGGTAGACCGTCGCGTTGACGTTCGTGTCGTTGTAGCCGGACAACTCCGCCGTCGGCAGCTTGTAGCAGACGCCCAGCGTCGGGTTGTTGAGCTGCCCGGCGCCACCGAGCAGATCCTGGTAGTAGAACGAGCCTGTCGCTGTCGCTGTCGTCCCGGCCAGGGACGGGGACGCGGCGGCGACCACGGCAGTCGCACCGGCAGCCACCATCAAACCTATTCGACGAAAAGACGCCATGGATCCTCCCAAGGGCAGTCGCCGGCGCCCGAGAAGGCGCCACACGGGGACAAGCCCGGTACAAGCCGAACCAAGCCGGAACCCGGTAGCCGCAGTGAACCAGCACCGCCTCATTGATCGGTACACGCTGCACCAGGGCGTGAAGAGTGCGGGCGTGGCGAACATCGCGCAGGAACCGCCGGGTTCACGCCCGCGTACGCGCCCCTTACAACTCGCCACCGGGCTGTCGGACTCATGCCGGACAGGGACGAAGGTTCACCGAAAGGTCACCGGGACCGTGAATGCCTGACGCTGCCGGGGGTCTTGAAAATCGGGAGCGGATCGGGAACGTCATTATGTGATCAGCGCGCCCACGACCTTGCGCGGTCGAATCTCGTCGGGTGAGTGAAGCTGACTGGTGAGCCGGGGTGGGGTCGGCGAAGGATGGGTGGGTGAAGGAGGGATCCAGGACCAGGGTGCGCAGCTCTTCCAGCGCTGCGCGCAGGCGGCCAGCCTCCGCGGCGGGCCCGGAGCCCGCGAGGTGAGGCATGCTCATGCAGCACCTGTCTCGGGGGTGTTGTGGAAGGCGGCCGGGCGGGTACCGGTCCGGTCCGTCGCGCGCGGTGAGCAGCCGGATGTAGCGCGGGTCCGCCGCCACCGCGTCGGTGTCCTCCAGCAGCTCGAGCTTTCGGGCATTGGCCAGGTTGACGACGTGAATGGGGGTGGTGCGTGCGACCAGGGCGCCGCCCTGGTGCAGGTCGTGCTTGACCACGCACGCGGCGCGGCCGTCGGGCCCTATGGGCCCCACGCGCAGTCGGCGGTCCCGGCCGATCATGTACCGGTCGAGGTCGCGGTACAGCTGCCCCTCGGCGACGGTGCGGCCCGTGGCCGCTGGGATCCTACCCTGTGTTCTCAGGCCATTCTGGCGAAATTGCGTCCGCCGGCTAGCGGCGCACGCATGTAGTCGTGTCCGCGGTGGGTCACTGTTTCCGGATAGGGAGAGCGTAGCGAGGCGGTAGTGCGGGGCAGGGTGAGGAGGCCGTTCGTCGCGTGACCGTGCTCACGGTGGGATGGGAACACGCTCGCGGGGGTCGGGGGCGGTGGCCAGCCGGGCCTGGAACTGGGAGTCGTAGCGGGTGCTGCTGTGGTCGGTGGTGACCTTCCGCATGGTGCCTCCGAAGAGGAGTCCGGCCATGGCCGCGACGGTGCACGAGGCCGGGTTGTGGGTGTGGAGTGATGCAGAGCGATGCGGTGAAGCCCCATACCGCCGTGGTCGATAGGGGCTATGGCCCATCCTGCGGCAGTCGGTAAGGCGTTGGCCGCGAGGCCCGACCGCTGCCGCATCCGGCGCCGGATGACCTGCCCCCGCAGCGTCGGGGCCGCGGCGGACAGCTCCGTCCACGCGGCCATCGGAACGCCCGGGACATCGCCGGTACCACCGGTGTCGCCAACAGGGTGTGGGCGAGGGTGCCGGTCAGGCCGGGCACATGCCCGTGCACCGCGCCGAGGATCCGACCGGGGCCGAGGGCGGTCGGCAGCGAGTCGTACCCGTTCCAGCGCAGCCGCGCGGCGGCCGGCGTCATCCGACCGGGGATGAGGGCGTAAGCGCGGAACGCGCGGCGGTGAACGCTCCGGCGCGGCAGTGCAGGAGCGGCGGCCCATCGTGGTGCGGGCCTGGTCGGTGCGTGACTCCCGCAAGTCCCGCAGCGCCGTCAGGTCCAGCACCTCGCGGCGGCCGGGCTGCTTCTCCTGGTCGTCGTGTTCGGGGTCGGCGGTCGAAGACACGAGCAGTTGCTCGGACATCGCCGCCTGCTGGTGCCGGGCGACGTCGTACGCCCGGCCCCGCACAGCGGTGGCGGTGGCGGTGGTGGTGCGCAGCTTCTCGCGCACCACCGCGCCGGCGAGGACGGCGCGCTGGTACTGGAGCGGGATGCGGGGGATCTCCCACTCCCTCGCATCCTGGCCCGGCCGGTGCGCGGCCGGCTCGCCGGGATCGGCCGGTCGTTGCCGGGCCGGGCCGGGCGCCAGCGTGGGTGGGCGGTGGCGGCCGGGCGGAGGTCGGACAGGGACCACCGGGCGTTGTAGAGGCAGTAGCCAGCCTCCAGGCCGCGTGCGGTCTTCGGCTCACTGATGTCCAGGCAGCGGGTGGAGATGGCGGTGGCCACGATCCGGTCGCCAGGCCGGGGGTGCGGCGGCGGCCCCGCAGGACCAGGGCGAGGTGACGGCGGCCTTCGGCAAACAACTGCCGGCCGTGGAAACGGCCGCCGTCGTTCATCACGAACACCGTCGCGGCGACGCCGACGACCGCCAGCGCTATGTCGACCACGGCAGCGACCCGGGCCCCGATCGCCACGGCCGCGGCGCGGGCGTGCTCGAGGTGGGAGGTGATGATGTCGGCGGCAACCCCGGAGGTGAGGATCGCGCTCGCCTTCCACCACGCGCGCAGCTGCGCGAGCGGCCGGGCCGACTGCTTCGGCGGGCGGGTCTTACGGGCAGCCATCGCGTTGAGCTTGGCGCGGGCCCGCTCGGAGACCACGGGCAGGAACCGCGGCTCGTCGGCGACGTCGACGGGGGTGACGTCCTTGTGCCCCGGCTCGGCCAGGCAGGCGGTGATCTGGTCGCTGCGCCGGGCAGTCCAGCGGATCAGCTCGTGCGGCACTCCGACGATCTCCATCATGGGCCGGCGCCCCGGGGTGACGGTGCGCGACTCGGCCGCCAGCCCCAGCGCCTCGCATACCTCGGCGGCCACCAGTTCGCTGCAGAGCGCGGAGGCCGCGACCCTGTTCTCGTACCAGGGCCGTGGTGTGGACCGGGCCCGGTTTCCCGTTCAGACGCTGCCCCTTTCACCGGCAGCGGCGGATGGTCATGGAGCAAGGGCCGTCCCGGAGCGCGCCTCGTAGTGGCGGAAGCGGGCGGCGACCAGACCGCCGGGCGGCCGCACCCGGTAGGTGCCGTCCTTGCCGTACCGGATCACCGCGACCTCGTCCTCGGTCCACTCCAGCACCCGCTCGATCGCGTACTCGTGCGCGGCCCCGATCACCCGCCGCGTCTCCTCACCACCCAGCGCCCACAGGAGGTAGATCGTCGGCTGCGGCCGGAACACGAAGTCGACACCCGTCACCGTCACCCGGCGTCCGAGGGCGCCGGCCTTGAACGCCTTCTTCGCCGATTCGCCCTTGGCGAGCCGCTCAGCCTCGATCCGCTCCGCGTCCGGGTGCCGGCCCCGCTCGTCGAACAGATTCCGCAACTACGCCTCGGTGACCTCCTCCCCCGCCGTCAACCCGAGCACGGCAAGCCCCCGGCCCATCCAACGCCCGACCGGTACACCGGCTTGCTCCTGGGTGACGCGCAGCGGCGTGCGCGCCGGGCGGCGGCCGTCACCGACAACGGTCTCGCGCAGGTAGTAGCGGTGCATGGGCCCGGCCCGGATCACCCTGATATCCACCGTCATGCAGACCACGCCACACGGCTCTGACCTGCAAGGAAAGACCGATCAGCGGCGGGTTTCGCCAGGCGCGATCAGCGACCGAACCTTCTTCTCAGGCGCCCGCCAGGCGGGAAGCAGCCACGGCCCGGAAGAGAATGTCATCGCTCTCCGGCAGCACGCACACCACGACCCGGACGACACCAACACGCACCACCGAGCATCACCACGCGCCAAGGAACGAGTACCCCCAAGGAAGCACCGCCTCCGGCATCGGAGGCTTCGTCGTGCTGCCCAGTGACCGTGCACGATAGTTGGCCCGTGGGGCCGGGTCCTCGCTCAGCCACGGCAGAGATGCGGCAGGCGTCCGGATGGGTCAGGGTGTGGGCGAGGCCTCGGTGAGTGCCATCCAGTCTCGGATCGTCTCCTGGTGCGAACCTGTCGCCGTACTCGCAGCCACCGCCTCGGCGTCCTCGACGGAGCACGGCGTTCCTGCTCGGGTGAGCAGGACGAGTGGCCACGCAGGGCCCGCGTCAGCCGGCTCCCCGTCGAAGGCGGTCCAGTCCCAGGGCCCGCCGAACCGCCATGCCCGGCCGACGGCATCGGCGACTTCGTCGCCCACCTGGAGGGACGCGTATGGGCGCATCAACAGGTCGAAGGTGAAGGGAATGCCATCGCCAGGGTGGATGGTGTAACCCGAGCCATCAAGATGGCTCTCGTCCGGGAACTCGCGATAGGACAGACCTCGGGGGAGCACGGTCACGGTCCGGGTGGGATGTGGCAGCCAGGCCGTCTCCAGCGGGGGGTCGTGGTGTTCGACATCCGTCACGTGCACGACGGTGGGCGGCACTCCGACCCGGCAGACGTCTCCCGCCTTCAGCTGTTCGGGCGGTGGGTCCGTTCGAAAGAGCTCGGCCTCCGCCTCAGGCGAGAAGCCCCCGCCGCTGTTCACGCCGAGGGCGACGACCCCGTTCCAGCGCGCGAACTCGTTCTCGGTGTCGATATCCCACCACGGCCATCGCACCGACACGTGACCCTACGTGACACCCTGCACGACCCGGGTAACCGTGAAGGGGCAAGCAACCGACAGCACGTCACCCACCCGGAAGTCCCCCTCGTCAATCATTCGATCAGGGTAGTCAGGTTCCTTCGGCGGCTAACGCGGGCCCACCAGCCGAGGGGCCCGCTCGGGTTTGCTGGCCACCACCGCGCACATGGGCCAACTAGCACGTGCTCACGCGCGCTCTCGGCGGCGGCGCGGGCCAGGCGGAGAGCTGCGGTACGGGTCCGGGAGCGGTCGGCCGGGGTGTCGCCGACGCCATCGAGCAGGGCGTAGGCGCGGGTGCCGTCCGGCGCGGTGAACACGGCGGTCGCGTCGCACTGGAAGGCCTGGTCACCGGACCGCTGTGCGGTGGCATACGAGGTCATGGCCAGGTCCTCGTCCACGTCCTCGCGCATGGGCAAGCCTTCCAGAACGCGGGCGCCGGACAGGCGGAGCGCTTTGTGAGGGTGTCCGTGTCCGAGCGGGTGAATCCTTCCTCGCGCACGCGGACGCAGCCCTGGACGCCCCTTCTCTGTCCGCTTCCGAAGCCTCAGGGTTCGGCGTCAGAAACAAGTCCTGCAGAGAGCTTCCGTCCGGTTGCCCGGCGCATT
>NZ_JACBWZ010001160.1 GCF_013870595.1 Streptomyces sp. WELS2
GAGCCACTGCCCGGCCCAGTCCGGCGGCCGTTCGCCGGCCGGCACCGCGTCCTCGTCGCCCGCCCACAGCAGGAGCAGGCCGAGCGCGTGCTTGCACGGGAACTTACGGCTCGGACAACTGCACTTGTATCCCGGACCGGCCGCGCCGGCCAGGTCCACCACCGTCTGGTACGGCCTGCTGCCGCTGCCCTTGCACAGCCCCCACACCGTCCCCTCTCCGCTCCCGGTCCCGGACCACGGCCCGGCCACACCGAGCTTGCTCCCCGCCTTGCGTGACGCGGCGTCAGGCGCCAGTGCCAGCACCTGCTCCGCGGTCCAGCGCACCCCCTGCTCAGTCATGCCACCGACGGTAGGCCCCGCCACTGACAATCGTCCCGGCGGGCGTGTTTGCGCAGGTCACAGCGATTGTCAGTGGCGTGGTGCACGGTGGATGCCAGAACCGAACCGGCCGAGCTGGAGGGGGCCTCAGCCATGACTGTGTCCGTGGACCCGACGACCGCCACACCCCACCGCGACCAGACCGAGCAGGCGCTGCGACCGCACGCCGAGCACGCCTTCGCGGCCGAACTCGCAGCGCTCGCCGCACAGGACGACCGCCCGCGCCCGGTCCGCTGGAAGCTGTCGCCGTGGGCGGTGGCGACCTACCTGCTCGGCGGCACCCTGCCGGACGGCACGCTGATCACACCCAAGTACGTGGGCCCGCGCCGCATCGTCGAGGTCGCCGTCACCACGCTGGCCACCGACCGCGCCCTGCTCCTGCTCGGCGTCCCCGGCACCGCCAAGACCTGGGTGTCCGAGCACCTGGCCGCCGCCGTCAGCGGGGACTCGACGCTGCTGGTGCAGGGCACCGCCGGCACCCCCGAGGAGGCCATCCGCTACGGCTGGAACTACGCGCAGCTCCTCGCCCGCGGCCCGAGCCGCGACGCCCTCGTGCCCAGCCCCGTCATGCGGGCCATGGCCGAGGGCATGACGGCCCGGGTGGAGGAGCTGACCCGGATCCCGGCCGACGTGCAGGACACCCTGATCACGATCCTGTCCGAGAAGACCCTGCCCATCCCCGAACTCGGCGAGGAGGTCCAGGCGGTCCGCGGCTTCAACCTCATCGCCACCGCCAACGACCGCGACCGCGGGGTCAACGACCTCTCCAGCGCCCTTCGCCGCCGCTTCAACACCGTCGTGCTGCCGCTGCCCGAGAGCGCCGACGCCGAGGTCGAGATCGTCACCCGCCGGGTGGAACAGCTCGGCCGCTCCCTGGACCTGCCGGCCGCGCCGGACGGCATCGAGGAGATCCGCCGGGTCGTCACCGTCTTCCGCGAGCTGCGCGACGGCGTCACCGCCGACGGCCGCACGAAGCTCAAGTCCCCCAGCGGCACGCTGTCCACGGCGGAGGCCATCTCCGTCGTCACCAACGGCCTCGCCCTCGCCGCCCACTTCGGCGACGGCGTGCTGCGCCCGGGCGATGTCGCCGCCGGCATCCTCGGCGCCGTCGTCCGCGATCCGGCGGCCGACCGGGTCGTCTGGCAGGAGTACCTGGAGACGGTCGTGCGCGAGCGCGAGGGCTGGACCGACTTCTACCGCGCCTGCCGGGAGGTGAGCGCGTGA
>NZ_JACBWZ010001161.1 GCF_013870595.1 Streptomyces sp. WELS2
GCTCGCCGAGGACGCCACCGACCTGCTCACCGGCCCCGACGCCGCCCAGCTCACCGAGTGCGCCGCCCGGAACTGCGCCCGCTGGTTCCTGCGCTCCCACGCGGGCCGCCGCTGGTGCACCACCAAGTGCGGCAACCGGGTCCGCGCCGCCCGGGCCTACGCGGCCCGCAAGGCCGGTTCACCTTAAAAACACCTGCCGGAAATCAAGAATTACCCGGCCGGTCATCAAATTCACTCGGTGTTTCCCGGGTGCGTAGAAAGTCGCCCTATTTTTCGGTGAGCGCACAACCAATCGGAAACGCGCTCCGTCTAAGTCCGCGAATAGACGGCGTACGCATTCTGTGAGGACACCGAAAATGCAGCGCAGCACTCCACCGGACGCGCCCGGCGACGCCGGGCACAAGCCGTGGCCGCACCCGGACGGGAACCGGATGTGAAAGCGATGTCCCGGCCGGGGCGGGCCGCCTGCCTGCTCGCCGCCGCCCTCACGGCCGCCGCGTTCTGCGCCGGTGACGCCCTCGCGCGCAGCTACCCCTTCGGGCCGCGCACCCGCAGCGTCAACGACCTGGGCAACCAGTTCGTGCCCTTCCACGCCCACCTGTGGGACCTGCTGCACGGCAGGGCCGAGGGCGGCCTGTTCGTCAACTGGCAGTCCGGCTACGGCGCCTCCTTCCTGCCCGACCTCGGCACCTACCTCGGCAGCCCGTTCGCCCTGCTGGTCGCCCTCTTCCCGCGCGACGAGATCGACCTCGCGGTGTACGTGATCACCGTCCTGAAGATCGCCTGCGCCGCCGCGGCCATGACCGCGCTGCTGCTCGCCTGCCGGCCCGGCCGCTGGTGGGCGGCGGGCCTGCTCGGCGCCTCGTACGCGCTGTGCGGCTGGACCCTCGCCGACGCCGACTACAACCCGATGTGGCTGGACGGGCTGATCGCCCTGCCCCTGCTGTGCCTGGTCGGCGAATGGGCGCGCACCGGGCGCCGGTTCCTGCCCGGCGTGCTCGTCGTCGCGCTCGCCTGGACCGCCAACTTCTACACGGCCTACATGGCCACCCTCGGCGCCGCCCTGGTACTGCTGCTCCGGCTGGTGCTCACCCGGCCACCGCGCCGGCAGGCCCTCGCGACGGCCGGCCGCGCCGCCCTCACCACCGCCCTCGGTATCGGCCTCGCCGCCCCGCTGGTGCTGACCGTCTACTCCGGCACCCGGCACGCCTACCCGGGCCGGGTCCGCGTCTTCGATCCGGTGCCGGCCGAGGACGTGCTCGCCCGGCTGCTGCCGACGTCGTACGGCTGGGGCTCCCCGGCCCTGTACGTCGGCACCACCGCGCTGCTGCTCGCCCTCGCCCTGCCCTTCCACCGGGCCGTCCCGGGGCGGGTCCGGGCCGGCTGGACCGCCCTGGTGCTGCTGGCCGTCCTGTCCCTGCAGTGGGCGCCCACCCACCTGGTCTGGCACGCCTTCGCCACCCCGCAGGGCAGCCCCTACCGGCAGACCTTCGTCGTCTGCGGACTCCTCGTCATCGCCGCCTGGCACACGCTGTCCCACGGCGCGCCCGGGCTGCGCGCCCTCGGCCCGGCCGCCGCGCTGTTCGCCCTGATCACCG
>NZ_JACBWZ010001162.1 GCF_013870595.1 Streptomyces sp. WELS2
ACGACTTGCGGACCCCCGGCAGGAAGCCCTGGTGGGCGAGTGTGCGCAGGTTCACCCGGGACAGGCCGAAGGCGCGCAGGTGGCCGCGCGGGCGGCCGTCGATTCGGTCGCGGTTGCGGACGCGCGTGGCGCTCGCGTCCCTCGGCTGGGCGCGCAGTTCCCGCTGGGCGGCGAGCCGTTCGGCCTCGGGTGTGGAGGGCCGGCGGATGATCTCCTTCAGCTCGGCGCGACGCTCGGCGTACCGGGCGACGACCTCCCGGCGCCGCTCGTTCCTCGCGATCTTGCTCTTCTTCGCCATCAGATCCGCACCCCCCGGGCACGGATGCGGGCGACGGCCGCCTCCACACCGATCGCGTCCACCGTCCTGACCGCTTTGGCGCTCAGCCGCAGCCGGACGTACCGGCCCTCGCCGGGCAGCCGGTAGCGCTTGGTCTGGATGTTGGGGTCGAAGCGGCGGGAGGTGCGCCGGTGGGAGTGGGAGACGCGGTTGCCGAAGCCCGGCCGGGCCCCGGTGAGCATGCAGTGGGCGGACATGGTGACGTAGCTCTCCTCGCAGCGAGTCAGCAAATGGAATTCATTTTCAGTAAGGTAGCAGCATGCCACGCAACGAGCTGCGCCCGGTCATCAGGCTCCGGTCCACCGCCGGGACCGGCTACACCTACGTGACCCGCAAGAACCGCCGCAACGACCCGGACCGTCTGACGCTGCGCAAGTACGACCCCGTCGCCGGCCGGCACACCGACTTCCGAGAGGAGCGCTGAACCCCCGCCATGCGCAAGGGAATCCACCCCGCCTACGGCCCGGTCGTCTTCCGCGACCGCGCCGCCGGTCACGCCTTCCTCACCCGGTCGACCATGACGAGCGACAAGACGGTGGAATGGGAGGACGGCAACACCTACCCCGTCGTGGACGTCGAGATCTCGAACGTCAGCCACCCCTTCTACACCGGCACCGCGCGCGTGCTGGACACCGCCGGACGCGTCGAGCGCTTCGAGCGCCGGTTCGGGAAGCGGGGCGGGGCGTGAGCCTGGCGGTGGCCGTCGTCGGCGGGCTGCACGCCGCGGCCCGCACGGCGGCCGTCGACCGGCTGCTCGCCGAGGTGCCCGGAAGCGTCGTGCTGCACCACGACCTCTCCACGGCCCCCGCCGGCCGGGTCGCGCGGACCGTCCGGGACCGCGACGGCATCGTGTCGCGCGGCGAGACACCCCTGGTCAACGACTGTGCCTGCTGCGCGCTGCGCGAGGACCTGGTGCCCGAACTGCGGCGGCTGGCCGACGCGGGGGCCACCCGGCTGGCGATCGTCGAGCTGTGGGACTCCGTCGAGCCGAAGGCGATGGCCGAGGTGATCGCCTCCGGCGGGCTGACCGTCACGTCCGTGATCACGGCCGTGGACCCGGCGCTGGTGCTGCCGTACCTGGGCAACGGCGACGACCTCGCCGAGGCGGGGCTCGCCGCGGCGGCCACCGACCGGCGCACGGTCGCCGACACCTTCGCCCGGCAGCTGGAGTACGCGCCCGTGCTCGCCGTCGCCGACTCCCCGGAGGCCGACGGGGAGGACCTGGAGCTGCTGGCACAGCTGCACCCGACGGCCCGC
>NZ_JACBWZ010001163.1 GCF_013870595.1 Streptomyces sp. WELS2
ACGCCGGGTACGGCACGGCGTGGTCGGCGCCCAGGCCGGCCTGCGGGCCGCACGTGGGCCAGGCGCCCTCGCCCTGGCTGGCCAGGACCTTCTCGCCGATCAGGATCTGCTGCTTCTTGGTCGCGAGGTCGGCCCGGGAGGCGTAGGCGGTGCCGCCGTAGGCGTTCCACGTCGACTGGTTGAACTGGAGGCCGCCGTAGAAACCGTTGCCGGTGTTGATGCTCCAGTTGCCGCCGCTCTCGCACTGGGCCACCTTGTCCCACGTCTCCACGGAGGCCGCCTGGGCCGGGGCGGACCCGAGGGTCAGGGCGGCGGCGTTCGGGCCGGGCGTCTTCCGGTTCGAGCAGCAGGCGGTGTCCCGGCAGGGTGTGCCGCCGATCGTGGCGCACACCCTGGTGGTGGCCGGGCTGCCGCTGGACATGGGTCCGTTCTTCTGGGCGCAGGCGCAGCCGGGCCGTCCGGTGCCGACGCTGGCGGAGCTGGCGGCCGAGCGCGGGGTGGCGGCGGCGCCGGACGCGGGTTCGTACCTGGTGATGGGCACCGACTTCGGCAAGGCGGTCTGTGTGCAGTACGGGACGGCGAACATCGTGGCCGTGCCGGTGGAGGCGGGGGCGGGCGGTGCGCCGGTGCCGCCGCAGTTCGTGAACTCCGGGCTGCCGGAGTTCGCGCGCTGCCTGGCGCTGCTGGGCCGGATGTGGCGGCTGAGGTACGGGCTGAACCAGGAGCAGGCGGGCCGCTGGACCGTGGACTTCCAGGCACAGCTGGCCGCCCTGGACCCGGCGGCGCTCGGTTCGCCGGAGAGCTGGTGGTCGGTGCTGCTGGAGCAGATGTGGGACGGGCTGTTGTAGCCCCTCCGTCGCGGACGCGTCCGCTGTGTGCCGCCGTCGGGCCCTCCACGCGCGCGTGGAGGGCCCGACGTGTGGCCGCGGTGTGTCCGCGCGTGCCCTCGCGTGACCGAGCAGGCCGCCGGGGGCCCGGCGTGCGTTCGGTGTCCGCGCTCCGTTCTGCGGAGTGTCGAATTGTGACCCCTTATGTCCGATCCATCAAGATATGCACGAAATCATTCTGTCGTGTAGGTCCGGTGGAGAGGAGTCCCAGGGTGAGCAGCGCATCGACGCCGCCGCACGGCTTCGCGACCGTCCGGGGGCGCGGCTACCGCCCCGACCAGGTCGACGCCTGCCTGGAGGCGCTGTCCCGGGACCGGGACGCCGCCTGGGAACGGGCCGCCCGGCTGACCGTGCTCGCCAAGGACATGGAGGCGGAGGCGGCCCGGCTGCACGAGGAGGTCGCCCGGCTCCGGCCGCAGACGTACGAGGCGCTGGGAGAGGGCGCCCAGCGGCTGTTCCAGCGGGTGCAGAGCGAGGCGGCGGACCTCAGGGAGCGCACCCGGCGAGCCGCCGCACAGCACCTCGCGCGGGCCGAGGCGGAGGCCGAGCGGGTCCGCCGGGAGGCGCGGGAGGCGGCGGACGCGGTCCGCGCTGCGGCCGACGAGCACGCGCGCGGGCGGATCCTGGCCGCGCGTGCCGAGGCCAACGGCATCCGGGTCGGGGCCCGGCGCGAGGTGCGGGCGGCGCGCATGGAGGCCCTCGCCCTG
>NZ_JACBWZ010001164.1 GCF_013870595.1 Streptomyces sp. WELS2
CACCGCCTCGATCACGGACTCCAGGCCCGCGGGGTACAGGCCGGCGCGGTCGTCCGGGCGGAACCGGTCCAGGTCGCGCAGGATGTCGGGGGTGTGGGTGCTGACGATGCGTCCGGACCAGTCGTCGCTGAGCACGGGGGCGAGGGCGGGTCCGGTGTAGTGGTGGGCGCTCGCCTCGTACAGCGGGTGCAGCGCCGTGTGGCCGCCGTCGGGACAGTCGGGGACGGCGGGCAGGAAGGTGACCGGACAGCGGGTGTCCAGGCCGAGGAGGCTGTGGCCGACGGCGAGGCGCAGCCCGTCGGGGCAGGCGGTGGACAGGTGGAGCCGGTAGCGGTGCGGCACGGCGTAGTGGCCGCTGCGCGCGTCCCGGCCGATCCTGCCCCGGAAGAGGGGGGCGGTGCGGTGGGCGGGCCGGACGGCGGCGAGCGGAGTGATGGACATGCGTCTCCCCGGGTGGTGGGCGTGCGGACGGGCGCTCCGGCACGGGCGACGGCCGGCCGGCGGGGGCCGAGGGGCCCGGTTCAGCGGTGGCGGCTGATCGCGCTGCAGACACGCTGGAGGTCGATGTGACGGCGGGAGGTGAGCAGGAGCGCGCGCGACGGGGTCCGGTCCGTTCGGCCGGTGCCCGGTGCGAGGCGCGCCATGATTTCCTACCTGTTCACTAGGATTCCCTCCCTGGAGTGTCGATCCGGCTCGGTATCACGTCAAGGGGGCGTCCACGCACTGGAGTCGGGGGTCTCCCCAGAGTGAGAAACATGTGACATAGTACTGCCGTGGCGAAGCGGCTGACCTGCGATGTCGTGGTCGTCGGAGCCGGGATGGCGGGCGCGGCCTGTGCCCTGTACGCCGCCCGGGCCGGCCTGGGGGTACGGGTGGTGGACCGGGGCTCGGTGGCCGGCGGCACCACCGGAGCGGGCGAGGGCAACCTGCTGGTCTCCGACAAGGAGCCGGGCCCGGAGCTGCGACTGGCGTTGCTGTCGGTGCGGTTGTGGGCCGGGCTGGCGAAGGAGCTGGGCGCCGCGGTCGAGTACGAGCCCAAGGGGGGCCTGGTGGTCGCCCCGGCCCCCGGCGCGCTGGCCGCGCTGCGGGACCTCGCCGCCCGCCAGCGATCCGCCGGCGTCACGGCCGTACCGGTGACGGGTGACCGACTCGCCGATTTGGAGCCGCACTTGGCGCCCGGAATGGCGGGCGGGGTGCACTATCCCCAGGACGCCCAGGTCATGCCCGCGCTGGCCGCCGCACACCTGCTCCGTGCCTCCGGTGCCCGGCTGCACCCCGGCCACACGGTGACCGGGGTGCTGCGCGCGGCGGATGGCACGGTGTACGGCGTCCGCACCGACCGGGGGGACATCCACGCCCCGGCGGTGGTGAACGCGGCCGGCGTCCGGGGCGGCGACCTCGCGGCGCTCGCCGGGATCCGGCTGCCGGTACTGCCCCGGCGCGGGTTCGTCCTGGTCACCGAGCCGCTGCCGCGACGGGTGCGGCACAAGGTGTACGCCGCGGACTACGTGGCCGACGTGGCCAGCGACTCGGCCGGGCTGCGCGCCTCGCCGGTGGTGGAGGGCACGGCGGCCGGACCGGTGCTGATCGG
>NZ_JACBWZ010001165.1 GCF_013870595.1 Streptomyces sp. WELS2
GATGCGGCGGTCGGACCAGGCGGGCCGGGACCGAAGGATGCGCAGGGCGGCCGTACGGCGTTCCGCGAGCGACAGCGGAAGCCCGTGCGCGGTGTTGGCATGGACGGCGTAGACGAACGCCTCGTCCGGTCCGCCGTCGAAGTAGCGGACGGCGATGGTCCGGTCGCCCCTGCGCAGGGCGGCTTCCAGGCGGTGCAGACCGTCGATGACCCGGCCCGTCGCCGCGTGGACGACGACCGGCGGGAAGGGGTCGTCCAGGGCGGCCAGCGTCTCCACGTGGCCGGGGTCGAGACGGCGTCTCGGGGAGGCGGCCGGGCGCAGGCGGCCGACAGCCACCTGCTCGACGCGGCCGCCCAGTCCGCGTCTCACCTCCGCGGCGACGGAGGATGCCGGATCGGCGCCGCGTGGGCCCGGTCCGGCGTCGTATAAGGAGATCTTCCCGGCCGAGGAGACCTTCTCTGCGTCGGCAGCGTGCACTCTTCCCCCTTCGTGCTCGGCCGCGCGGGACGGCGGCGCGACACCCGGCCTCGCCGATCGCGGCTTCGCGGCCGGGGCTCCCGCACGGCCGGTCAGCCGTTGCTCTCGCTACGGAATGGCGAGGGCGTAAACCAAATATTTCCGGTATGTTGAACTGGAGCTCGCATTCGGCATGCTCATTTCCGCATTGCGCTACAACGCTAGCACGTTGCCCCTCATGTGGGACGGTGCCCAATCACGAAGAGGAAGATTCGGCATGGTGGAATCCGACTCCACACGCCCACATCGCGTGCAGTCCGTGGCCCGCGCCTTCGCCTTGCTGGAGGCCGTCGGCGCCGCCGCCGAGGGGGCCCGCCTGAGCGACGCGGCCGCGTCCGTCGGCCTGTCCCGCAGCACCGCCCACAACCTGCTGTCCACGCTGGAGTCGCTCGGGTACGTGACCCAGCGTTCCTCGGCGGGGCGGTACATCCTCACGGAACGCCTGACCGAACTCGCCCGCGGCTCCGTCGGCAGCGACGACGCGCTGCGCGACACCGTCCACCCGGTGCTCGACAAGCTCGCCTCGATCAGCGCCGAGACCTGTTACCTCGCCGTCCCCGCACTGCGGGACTACGTGTACATCGACACCGTGGAGTCCTCCCAGCCGCTCAAGCTGGCCGTACCCGTCGGCGGACACGACCCCTTCTTCGGCACCGCCATCGGACACGTGCTGCTCGCCTTCCGGCCGGCCACCGCCGAGCGCCTCGCCCGCGAGCAGCCGGAGGAGTGGGCCCGCTGGAAGGAGCACGTCGCCGCCGTGCACGAACTCGGCTACGCCCTCGACGTGGAGGACTACCAGCCGGGACTGTGCTGCGCCGCGGTGCCGGTCCGCCGGCACGGCCGCGTCGTGGCCGCCCTCGGAGTGTCCGGCCCGGCGTCCCGGCTGCCGCAGGAACGTCTGCGCGAGCTGGCGCTCACCGCGTCCCACCTCCTGACGACGGAGCGGATCGGCTGACCCGGGGCCCCGGCGGCGGGCCGGCCCCGTCTATTACGCCTGCCCCACCCGCGCGGCCATGTCCGTCACCGATTCCGTCACCGGGGCCCGCGCCACCGAGGACTCGCCGCTCCGCGTC
>NZ_JACBWZ010001166.1 GCF_013870595.1 Streptomyces sp. WELS2
GAAGTCGGCGTCGTAGCGGGTGCCGATGCCGTCGTGGTAGACGGCGTACCCGCCGGCGTAGTCACCGGCGCGGAAGCGGGCGAGCACGCGCCGGACGTCGTCGGGGTGCCGCTCGACCATGTAGCGTGCGGCCAGGTGGCCCCACGGGTAGGTGCGGGTCACATCGCTGTTCTCGTACGTGCTCTCGAACAGCGTGCTCAGCCGGTATGTGTGCCGGCCCGCCTCCTGGACCGCCTCCTCGTCGGTACGGCCCCGGTAGCCGTAGGAGACGTACTCGGCGATGCCCTCGATCCACCACACGTCCGGCACCGACACCTGCCGGGCGAAGTCGCCCCTCATGTCGTCACGGGCGTCCAGGAAGTGCGTGTACTCGTGGTTCAGGTTCCAGACCCGGGCCGGGAAACCGTCGTCGGATGCCTTCTGGTACATGATCGACACGGGCTGGTTGGCGGGGTCCGACGGATCGCCGCCCAGGGTCATCCCCCCGTTGTCGGTGCTGATGCCGTACATCGCACCGGCGTAGGTCTGGTAGTCGGACCGGCCGGCGAACACCACCAGGCGGAGGGTGGAGGCGTACTGGCCGGGGATCGGCCCCTCGGACCCCACGACCTTGCGGAAGTAGGCGTCCTGGCCGAGCACGCTCGCGCAGACCGCGTCGAGGTCGGCGGCCGTCAGCGCCTGCGCGCGGACGGTGATGTCCGCGTCACAGCGGTGGGTGACCGGCAGGACCGCCCTGTCGAGCTTCCCCGGCAGGTCGCAAATGTCGTAGTACCCGCAGTTCGCGCTGTCGTAGGCGGCGGCCTGGGTGGCGACGGCGACCCACAGCGCGGCCGTCGGCCCGGTCATCGCGGTACGGTCCAGCAGGTCGCCGGCCAGCGGCGCCGCGATGTCCCGCAGTTCCGGGTGCTCGACGTAACGCGCCAGGTTCATCCCGGCGTTGGAGTCCAGGAAGGCCAGCGCGGTGCCGAGCCGGTCGGTGTGGGCCAGCGCGAAGTCGTGGAGGGTGCCGAGGATCCGGGGGTCGTCCCGCACCGCCCGCACATAGGCCGGGTTCCAGTTGCCGCGCCACAGCGGGGTGTGGACGTCGTTGACGGCCCTGACCATGCTGTCGACGGCGTCGTAGGAGCCGTCGTAGTCGGTCAGCAGCCGCCGGTAGACGTACAGATAGCGGCCCTGCTGGTCGGCGCTGTCGGTGAGCGTCACCGCCTCGCCGAGGATGCCGCCGTTGGCCTCCGTGACATCCCGGGAGTGGGGGCGGGCGAAGAAGGCGTCCAGGCCGCCGGTGACGGCGGTGGTGAGCCGGGAGGTGTACGTGCCCACGTCCTGCGGGTGGTTGAACTGCGCGTAGTAGCCGGCGCGCAGGAACAGGACCAGTTGCAGCAGGCCGCCGGAGTTGTCGCCCTGGTACTGCCCGGCGGTGCCGGTGAACGCGTTCGCCACGGTCAGCATCTGGGCCTGCCGGAAGACGGCGCGCGCCTCGCCGCCGGAGAGGTCGAAGAGGCTGTTGACGCAGTCCGGGGTCGCGGCCTTGACGTGGGCGACGAGGGCGGCGCCGGTACGGCTCCCGAAGTCGGCCGGGGTACA
>NZ_JACBWZ010001167.1 GCF_013870595.1 Streptomyces sp. WELS2
CCGCGTACGTCATCTGCTCGTCGATCCGTGCCCAGACCGGGTAGAGCGCGACCAGCCAGTCGAACAGGTTGTGGTCGGTGGCCAGACCCCGGGTGATCCACTGGTAGAAGTGGTGGTGGGTGTTGACCAGACCGGGGGTGGCCAGGTGGCCGCGCCCGTCGATCCGGCGCACCACGTTCTCCAGCCCCTTGGGGGCCTCGCCCGCGCCGACCGCCTCGATCCGGTTGCCGGCGAGGACGAGGTGCCCGCAGGCGTACTCGGTGTCGTCCGTGTCCACGGTCGCGATCGCGCAGTTCTCGATCACGACGCGCTGGGCTGCCGATGGTGCCATCTGCTTCCTTGTCTTTCGAATGGCGGCCCGTGGACCAGGGGGGATCCACGGGGAGGGCACGGCAGGACCCTAGGAGGATTCGAGTGCCGGAGCCGGCTGCCGGCCCCGGGTGCCGAGATGGTGGAAGAACAGGTTCAGCAGGACGGCGACGAGCGCGCCGGCGCTGATGCCGGAGCCGAGCACGGTCTGCGCCCACGCCGGGAAGTCGGCGTAGAAGGTCGGCGCGGCCAGCGGGATGATGCCGGCACCGAGTGCCACGGCCACCAGGATGATGTTGGAGCTGTCGTCCAGGCCCGCCTCGGAGAGCGTCCGGATGCCGCTGACGGCGATGGAGCCGAAGAGGACGATGCCCGCGCCGCCGAGCACCGGCATGGGGACCAGGGAGACGACCGCGCCGAGGACCGGGAAGGCGCCGAGGACGATCAGGCTGCCGCCGGCGACGGCGACGACGTACCGGCTGCGCACCCGGGTGAGCGAGACGACACCGACGTTCTGGGCGAAGGCGGAGGTGGGGAAGCCGCCGAAGACCGGCCCGATCAGGGTGGCGAGGCCGTCGGTGCGCAGGCCCCGGGTGATGGTCCGGGCATCGGCGCGGCGGTCGCAGATCTCGCCGAGGGCGAGCATGCCGGCGCTGGACTCGGTCATCAGCACCAGCATCACGATGCACAGCGAGAGGATCGCGGCGGGCTGGAACTCCGGGGCGCCGAAGGCGAACGGGGTGGGCAGCGCGGCCACGGGCGCGGACTCGATGCCGCTGAAGTCGGCCATGCCGAAGGGGATCGCGGCCAGGGTGCCGATGAGCAGTCCGAACAGCAGGGCGACTTGTTTGACGAAGCCCCGGCCGAAGCGCTGGATCAGCAGGATGACGGCGAGGGTGAATCCGGCGAGCGCCAGATGGCGCATGTCGCCGAAGTCGGGGGCGGTCTTGTCGCCGCCTTGCGCCCAGCCCACCGGGACGGGCATCAGCGTGACGCCGATCAGGGTGATGACCACGCCGGTTACCAGGGGTGGGAAGTAGCGCAGCAGCCGGCCGAAGAACGGGCCCAGTGCCAGGCAGAAGGCGCCGGCCACCATCACCGCGCCGTAGATCGCGGGGAGTTGGTGTCCTTTGCCGTTGGTCTCGGCGATCGCGAGGATGGGGGCGATGCCGGCGGAGGAGGCGGCGTTGACGAAGGGCAGCCGGTTGCCGACGAGGCCCTTCACGCCGATGGTCTGCAGGATGGTCGCGATGCCCGCGATGAGCAGGC
>NZ_JACBWZ010001168.1 GCF_013870595.1 Streptomyces sp. WELS2
AGCCCGCTCCCGATGCCGTACCGCACACGGAGCAGCCGGAGGACCTGGACGCCGGGGCCGCCGAGCGGGAGGAGAGCACGGCCGCGGTGGCGGAAGCACGACAGTCCGCCGGCCCGGCCGCGCCCGCCTACGCCGACGCCGAGCGGGAGGCCGTCCTGAAGGTGATGCGCGAGCGCCGCGACATCCGCAACGGCTTCCGCAGCGACCCCATCCCGCACGAGGTGCTGCTCCGGGTCCTGGAGGCCGCGCACACCGCGCCCTCCGTGGGCCACTCGCAGCCCTGGGACTTCGTCGTCATCAGATCCGCCGAGACCCGGCAGACGATGCACGAACTGGCGATGCGACAGCGCGAGGCGTACGCCAAGTCGCTGCCGAAGGGCCGGGCCAAGCAGTTCAAGGAACTGAAGATCGAGGCCATCCTCGACACCCCGGTCAACATCGTCGTCACCGCCGACCCCACCCGCGGCGGCCGGCACACCCTCGGCCGTCACACCCAGCCGCAGATGGCGCCCTACTCCTCGGCGCTCGCGGTGGAGAACCTCTGGCTCGCCGCCCGCGCCGAAGGCCTCGGCGTCGGCTGGGTCAGCTTCTTCGACGAGCGGGAGATGGTCCGCGCGCTCGGCCTGCCCGAGCACCTGGAGGTCGTCGCCTACCTGTGTGTCGGGTACGTCGACGAGTTCCCGGACGAGCCCGAGCTGATGCAGGCCGGCTGGTCCAAGCGACGCCCCCTGTCCTGGGTGGTGCACGAGGAGACGTACGGCCGCCGCGCCCTGCCCGGAGAGGAACCCCACGACCTGCTCGCCGAGACCGTCGCACAGATCCGCCCGCTCGACGCCAAGGCGCTCGGCGAGGCATGGGAGCGCCAGAAGCGCATGACCAAGCCGGCCGGCGCGCTCGGCATGCTGGAGATCATCTCCGCACAGCTGTGCGGGCTGTCCCGGCAGTGCCCGCCGCCGATCCCGGAACCCGCCGCCGTCGCGATCTTCGCCGGCGACCACGGTGTGCACGCCCAGGGCGTCACCCCCTGGCCGCAGGAGGTGACCGCCCAGATGGTGGCCAACTTCCTCGGCGGGGGAGCCGTCTGCAACGCCTTCGCCGCCCAGGTCGGCGCCGAGGTGTGCGTCGTGGACGTGGGCGTGGCCGCCGACCTGCCCGCCACGCCGGGCCTGCTGCCGCGCAAGATCCGCGGTGGCACGTCCGACATGACCGCCGGTCCCGCGATGACCCGCGAGGAGGCCAAGGCGGCCATCGAGGTGGGCATCGAGACCGCCCGCGACCTGGTGGCGGCCGGCAACAAGGCGCTGCTCACCGGTGAGATGGGCATCGCCAACACCACCGCGTCCGCCGCGCTGATCTCCGTCTTCACCGGCGCCGACCCGGCCGAGGTGACCGGGCGCGGCACGGGCATCAACGACGAGACGCTGGTCCGCAAGACCGAGGTCGTCCGCCGTGCGCTGGAACTCCACCAGCCGGACCCGGCCGACCCGATCGGCGTCCTCGCGGCCATCGGCGGCTTCGAGCACGCGGCCATGGTCGGCCTGCTGCTCGGCGGCGCGTCCCTGCGTACGCCGGTGAT
>NZ_JACBWZ010001169.1 GCF_013870595.1 Streptomyces sp. WELS2
GTCGCGCTGGTGACCGGGGGCAGCTCGGGCATCGGGCGGGCCGTCGGGAGAGGCCACCGGCACGGGAGGTGCGGACGGCGCCGGGGGTACCGCGTTGCCCTCGTTCTCGGTGCTCACAGCTCTTCTCCTCGGTCCACGCCTGTTGTCATCGGTCGCACTGGTCTTGCGGTCAGCTTTTCCCACGGGCCGTCAGAGCACCATAAGCCGTGGCTGTGGGTCCGGCGGCCCTCTTTATATAGGATCTGTTGGGGCATTCACCGTAAAAGTTATATAAGCGATCAGGTCCCCGCTCGTTCGCCGCCCGGTCGCCGCCGTCCCGCCCCGTCCGCCCGGCGGCGATGGCACCATGACGCGGTGACCCACGCACCACAGCGCTCCATCCAGGTCGTCGCCCACCGCGGTGCCTCCGAAGACGCCCCCGAGCACACCCTGGCCGCCTACCGGAAGGCCATCGAGGACGGCGCCGACGCCCTGGAGTGCGACGTACGGCTGACCGCGGACGGCCACCTGGTCTGCGTCCACGACCGACGGGTGAACCGTACCTCCAACGGCCGCGGCGCGGTCTCCGCGCTGGAACTGGCCGACCTGGCCGCTCTCGACTTCGGCTCCTGGAAGACCCGCGAGGCCTGGCAGGGGCGGGACGAGGAGCCCGACTGGGAGCACCGCCCGGAGGACCGCGAGGCCACCTCCGTCCTCACCCTGGAGCGGCTGCTGGAGCTGGTCGCGGACGCCGGCCGACGGGTGGAGCTGGCCATCGAGACCAAGCACCCCACGCGCTGGGCGGGCCAGGTCGAGGAGCGGCTGCTGACCCTGCTGAACCGTTTCGGACTGGCCGCGCCGGCCTCCGCCGCCGAGTCACCGGTCCGGATCATGAGCTTCTCGGCCCGTTCGCTGCACCGCGTGCGCACGGCGGCACCGACCCTGCCGACGGTCTACCTGATGCAGTTCGTCTCGCCCCGGCTGCGCGACGGCCGGCTCCCGGCGGGCGTCGGCATCGCGGGACCCTCGATCCGCATCGTGCGCAACCACCCCGCCTACGTCGAGCGGCTGCGCCAGGCCGGCCACCGGGTCCACGTGTGGACCGTGAACGAGCCGGAGGACGTCGACCTCTGCGTCGAACTGGGCGTCGACGCCATCATCACCAACCGCCCGCGCGCGGTGCTCCACCGGCTGGGCCGCTGACCGCCCGCCCGCCCGCCCCGGCGAACGGGACCGGCCGGGCTCCGTCACGGGGAGTGCACCGGCGCGTCCACTGCGTGTCCGGCCGTGTCGAATGCGTCACCGGAAGAGGACTGGCCGGTTTCCGGTACAGACCGAAAGGGCATCCACACCGTGGCGTGGGGCGAAGGAGGTCTCGGGGGTGGCGTTGGTGGTGGCACAGGAAGTGCCCACGTCGTCGAGCATGGCCGTACCCCATGGCCCTGCGGGCGTGGGGGAGGCGCGGCACCGGATGCGGGCGCAGCTGCGCAGCGGGGGCGTGGCGGAGTCGGTCATCGACGACGCCGTACTGATCCTTTCGGAGCTGTTGAGCAACGCCTGCCGGCACGGGCGGCCCCTGGGGAACGCCCCGG
>NZ_JACBWZ010000117.1 GCF_013870595.1 Streptomyces sp. WELS2
TGCCGATCAAGCACCGCGCCTCCCCCTCGACGGGGCCCGTCCGGGCCCGGTCTCATATCAAGCCAGGGGCGGCCCCGGGTCAAGACGGCGGACCCCTCCGGTGGCGACACGCGGCTCAGGAGGCCGGCGCCTGCTCCGCCGCCGGAACGCCCTGCACCGTCATCCGCGCGGAGAGCGCGTGGTTGAAGCGGGTCAGGAGCGTGCAGAACTGCTCGCGCTCCTCCGGCGCCCAGTCGTGTGTCAGCTCGGCCATGAGCTGACGCCGGGACGAGCGCACCTCCTCCAGCCGCGCGGCGCCGCGCGGCGACAGCTGGAGCACCACCGCCCGCCCGTCCTCCGGGTGCGAGGTCCGCTTGACCAGGCCGGTGTCGACCAGGGGGGCCACCTGCCGGGTGACCGTGGAGGAGTCGATGCCCATGCTCGCCGCGAGCGCCTTGACCCCCATCGGGCCTTCCTTGTCGAGGCGGTTGAGCAGCAGATACGCCGCACGGTCCATGGAGTTGCGCACCTGGCCCACGCCGCCGAGCCGCGTCTGCTCGGCACGGCGCGCGAACAGCGCCACCTCGTGCTGAAGGGTGTCGAGAAGACCGGTGTCACCGACGGTCGTCATGTCCATCGACATTCCTGGTGTTGTGGGCATGGCCGGAGGCTCACTTCATGAGGGCTGCTGGGTTGGGGGACAGGGTACGCGGCCCGGAGCCGGGCCGTACCGGCGCTGTGCGAACCGGTCTCGCGGCTTGGTCACATCCGTCGTGCGCAAACGTGAACTGCGATGCTGGTGGTATGAGCTACCGCACGGCCGACTCCTTGCGTTCCGTCACCCTCGACGATGTGCGCGGTGCCCGGAAAACGCTGTCGGGCGTGGCCCGGGTGACCGCGCTGGAGGGCAGCCGGTACCTGTCCCGGCTGGTCGGCGCGCCGGTGCACCTGAAGTGCGAGAACCTCCAGCGGACCGGCTCGTTCAAGCTGCGCGGCGCCTACGTGCGGATCGCCGGGCTGCTGCCGGAGGAGCGGGCCGCCGGTGTGGTGGCCGCCAGCGCCGGCAACCACGCGCAGGGCGTGGCGCTGGCCTCCTCGCTGCTGGGCGTGCACGCCACCGTGTTCATGCCGCAGGGCGCGCCGCTGCCGAAGGTGAGCGCGACCCGGGATTACGGCGCCGAGGTGCGCCTGCACGGCCAGGTGGTCGACGAGACGCTGGCCGCCGCCGAGGAGTACGCGGCCCGCACCGGCGCGGTGTTCATCCACCCCTTCGACCACCCGGACGTGATCGCCGGTCAGGGCACGGTCGGCCTGGAGATCCTGGAGCAGTGCCCGGAGGTGCGCACGATAGTCGTCGGCATGGGCGGCGGCGGGCTCGCGGCCGGGGTCGCGGTGGCGGTCAAGGCGCTGCGGCCGGACGTCCGGATCGTCGGCGTGCAGGCGGAGGGCGCCGCCTGCTACCCGCCCTCGCTGGCCGCCGGGCGCCCGGTGTCGCTGCGGAACCCGGTGACGATGGCCGACGGCATCAGGGTGGGCCGGCCCGGCGCGGTGCCGTTCGGGATCGTCGGCGAACTCGTCGACGAGGTGCGCACGGTCAGCGAGGACGAGCTGTCGGCGGCGCTGCTGCTGTGCCTGGAGCGGGCCAAGCTGGTCGTGGAGCCGGCCGGGGCGAGCCCGGTCGCCGCGCTGCTGGCCGCGCCGGAGACCTTCGGGGGACCGGTCGTCGCGGTGCTCTCCGGCGGCAACGTCGATCCGGTGCTGATGCAGCGCGTGCTGCGGCACGGCATGGCCGCGCAGGGCCGCTACCTGGCCGTGCGGCTGCGGCTGACGGACCGGCCGGGCGCGCTCGCCACGCTCCTCGGGGTGCTGTCGGCGGCCGACGCCAACGTCCTCGACGTGAGCCACGTCCGCACCGACCCGCGCCTCGGGCTCGCCGAGGCGGAGGTGGAGCTTCACCTGGAGACCAAGGGCCCGGCGCACTGCACCGAGCTCGGCCGGGCGCTGCGGGACGCCGGTTACACGGTCATCGCCTGACATCCGACGGCCGACCACCCTTTCGGGTGAGGTCTCTTGAGAGACGCGATACATCGCGTTACGGTATCTCGTGTGATCGCCGGGCTGCCCGTCCGCACCCGTGCCAGGCGGATGCCCGCGCCGTTGGGGAAAAAGGGGGGCGCGTCCGGGCGAACACACCTAGCTTTTGCGAAGAGTCCGTCCCGAAAAATCCCCGACGAGGTGGAGACAGACATGCCAGGGGCCATCTATGCCGAAGGTCTGGTGAAGACCTTCGGCGACGTAAGGGCACTGGACGGCGTCGACCTGGACGTGCCCGAGGGCACGGTCCTCGGCCTGCTCGGGCCGAACGGCGCCGGCAAGACGACGACGGTCCGCTGCCTGACGACGCTGCTGCGCCCCGACAGCGGCAAGGCCGTCGTCGCGGGCGTGGACGTGCTGCGCCACCCCGACGCCGTGCGCCGCTCCATAGGCCTGTCCGGCCAGTTCGCGGCGGTGGACGAGTATCTGACCGGCCGGGAGAACCTGCAGATGGTCGGGCAGCTGTACCAGATGAGGGCGAAGGCGGCCAAGGCCCGCGCGGCGGAGCTGCTGGAGCAGTTCCACCTCGCGGACGCCGCCGACCGCCCCGCCAAGACGTACTCCGGAGGCATGCGCCGCCGGCTGGACCTCGCCGCCGCCCTCGTGGTCTCCCCGCCGGTGATGTTCATGGACGAACCGACGACGGGCCTCGACCCGCGCAACCGCCAGCAGCTGTGGGAGGTCATCAAGCAACTGGTCTCGGGGGGTACGACCCTGCTGCTCACCACGCAGTACCTGGAGGAGGCCGACCACCTGGCGCACGACATCGCGGTCGTCGACCACGGCCGGGTCATCGCCCAGGGCACCTCCGACCAGCTCAAGGCCCGCACCGGCGGCGAGCGCGTCGAGGTCGTGGTCCAGGACCGGCAGCGCATGGCGACCGCGGCGGAGGTGCTGCGCGGCTTCGGCAAGGGCGAGACCACGGTCGAGGAGCACACCCGCCGGCTCACCGTGCCCGTCACCGGCGGCGCCAAGCTGCTCGCCGAGATCATCCGCGAGCTCGACACCCGCGGGATCGGGATAGACGACATCGGGCTGCGCCGCCCCACCCTCGACGACGTCTTCCTCTCCCTGACGGGACACGCGGCCCAGGACGCCGACCAGGACCGGCAGGACGCACCGCACGAGCGGAACACCCGCAAGGAACGGAACGAACGGAACGGCAAGGAGGCCGTGAAATGAGCGCCGTCACCGAGGCCGCGCCCGCCACCGCACCCGGCAACGCCGTCGGCCGGTCCGTCCGGGACTCGCTGATCGTTGCCCGCCGCAACTTGATCCGCATGTCGAGAATCCCCGAAATGCTCATCTTCGGGCTTATTCAGCCGATCATGTTCGTGGTGCTGTTCACCTATGTGTTCGGCGGCTCCATGAAGATCGGCGCCAGCACCAGCGCGCTCGACTACAAGAATTTCCTGATGGCCGGCATCTTCGCGCAGACCGTCACCTTCGCCACCGCGGGCGCCGGTGCCGGCATCGCCGACGACATGCACAAGGGACTCATCGACCGCTTCCGCTCCCTGCCCATGGCGCGCGGCGCGGTGCTGACCGGCCGCACCCTGGCCGACCTGGTGCAGACGGCGCTCACCGTGCTGGTCCTCGCGATCGTCGCGCTGCTGGTCGGCTGGCGGACCGGCTCCGACGGCGACACGAACGCCGGCCGTGTCCTCGCCGCGTTCGGGCTGCTGCTCCTGCTCGGCTACGCCTTCACCTGGATCGGCGCGCTGATCGGCCTGAGCGTGCGCACCCCGGAGGCGGCCACCTCCGGCGGTCTCGTCTGGCTCTTCCCGGTCACGTTCCTCTCCAACGCTTTCGTGGACACCGCCAACATGACGCCCTGGCTGCGCCACATAGCCGAGTGGAACCCGTTCAGCGCCACCGTCCAGGCGGCCCGCGTGCTGTTCGCCAACCCCGGGCAGTCCGCCTCGGGCGCCTGGCCGATGCAGCACCCGGTGTGGGCCTCGCTGATCTACTCGGTCCTGATCGTCGTCGTCTTCCGCACCCTGGCGGTGCGCAAGTACCGCTCCGCGACCGCCTGACCAGCGGACCGGCGGCGGCCACCGGCCCGCTGTCCGAGCCCGCACATGACAAAGCCCCCGGTCGCCAGCACAGGCGCCGGGGGCCCGGAGCGGACCAGGGGCCCGGCTCAGCCCGTGTAGGGCTCGGCCTTCAGGATCCGCACGGAGGCCTTCTTGCCGTTGGGCAGCTCGTACTCCGCGTCCTCACCGACCTTGTGGCCGATCACGCCCGCCCCCAGCGGGGACTGCGGGGAGTAGGTCTCGATGTCGGCGCTCGCGTACTCGCGGGAGGCGAGCAGGAACGTCAGCGTGTCGTCCTCGTCACCGTCGAAGGCGATCGTGACGACCATGCCCGGGGCGACGGCACCGTTCGCGGCCGGCGGCTCGCCGACCTTGGCGCTCTCGAGGAGCTGGGTCAGCTGGCGTACGCGCAGCTCCTGCTTGCCCTGCTCCTCCTTGGCCGCGTGGTACCCGCCGTTCTCACGCAGGTCGCCCTCCTCACGCGCAGCCGCGATCTTGGCGGCGATCTCCGTGCGCGCAGGACCAGTAAGGTACTCAAGCTCTTCCTTGAGCTTGTTGTACGCCTCCTGGGTCAGCCAGGTGACGTTCTCGCTGGTCTGGGTCACAGGGTGCTCCTCGTCGGTACTGGGAATACAAAGCATCGCCCTACCCAGAAGAATGTTCCCTCATGGATGGGCGAAACCACGAGCCTAACAATTCATGGGGGAAAGGGGGAGGACATAAGCCGTGTAAGTCTCGTCAACGCAGGTCGGGAACCGCGTATTCCGGGTGGCGCCGGGGAGCGCCCGCCGGCCGGCCGTCAGTCGGCGTGGCAGCCGAGCAGCTCGGCCGTCGTCCCCCGGGCGGTCGTACGGAGCGTGACGACCTTGTCGATACGCGTGTCCGGCCCGGAGAACCGGAAGTCGGCCCGGCCCACCTCGGCGCCGTCGCCCGCCTGGGAGCGCACGGTGCAGTAGCCGGACGCGCCGGCGTCCTTGTGGACCTCCAGGTGGACCTTCACCGTGTCGTCGGACGCCTGGAAGGTGATGACCTGGGCGCTGATCTCGTTCTGCGCCACGTAGTGGTAGGCGAAGTAGCCGACCAGGGCCAGCAGGGCCGCCCCCAGCACCGAGGCGGCGATCCTGAGCTTGCGGTCGGCGCGCTCGTCCGAGGAACGGCCGTAGCGGCCCTCGGGAAGCCGCGTGCTCGCGGTACTCATGATCGTCCTCTCCGCGGAATCATTCGCCCCCCGATTGAGTCACTATAGAAGCCGCCGACTGCGCCCGGAGCCACGGGGGCGCCGAGTTACCGAGGATTGAGTCTTGACTGACCAGTTGCGACTGATGGCCGTTCACGCGCACCCCGACGACGAGTCGAGCAAGGGTGCGGCCACCATGGCGAAGTACGTGTCCGAGGGGGTGGACGTGCTGGTGGTGACGTGCACCGGCGGAGAACGCGGTTCCATCCTCAATCCCAAGCTGCAGGGTGACGCGTACATCGAGGAGCACATCCACGAGGTGCGCAAGAAGGAGATGGACGAGGCCCGCGAGATCCTCGGCGTCAAGCAGGAGTGGCTGGGGTTCGTGGACTCCGGGCTGCCGGAGGGGGACCCGCTGCCGCCGCTGCCCGAGGGCTGCTTCGCCCTGGAGGACGTCGACAAGGCGGCCGGTGAGCTGGTGCGGAAGATCCGTTCCTTCCGCCCGCAGGTGATCACCACCTACGACGAGAACGGCGGCTACCCGCACCCCGACCACATCATGACCCACAAGATCTCCATGGTGGCGTTCGAGGGCGCGGCGGACACCGTGAAGTACCCCGAGGACGAGTACGGGCCCGCCTACCAGCCGCTGAAGCTGTACTACAACCAGGGCTTCAACCGCCCCCGCACCGAGGCCCTGCACCAGGCCATGCTCGACCGCGGCCTGGAGTCGCCGTACGGGGACTGGCTCAAGCGCTGGGACGAGTTCGAGCGCACCGAGCGCACGCTGACCACGCACGTTCCGTGCGCGGACTTCTTCGAGATCCGCGACAAGGCGCTGATCGCCCACGCCACGCAGATCGACCCGGACGGCGGCTGGTTCAGGGTGCCGCTGGAGCTCCAGAAGGAGGTCTGGCCCACCGAGGAGTACGAGCTGGCGAAGTCTTTGGTCGATACCTCCCTCCCCGAGGACGACCTCTTCGCGGGCATCCGGGACAATGCCTGACATGAGCGCAAGCGTGAGCCTCGCAATGACGCACCTGGTCCCCCTCGCCAAGGAGGTGGACCAGAACAAGGTCACCCCCGGTGTCCTCGGTTTCATCGTCTTCGCGGTGATGGCGGTGGCCGTCTGGGGTCTGATGAAGTCGATGAGCAAGCACATGCAGAAGGTCGACTTCAAGGAGGCCCCGGACACCGGGGCCGAACCGGCCGGCAAGCAGGCCGGCTCCCCGGCACAGTAGGGCCCCCGGGGCTCACCACCACACCGGCACCGCCACCCCCGTCACCGCACGGCCGTGGCGGTCCGGTCCTCCCCGCGCGCCGGTCGCCGTCGGCTGCCCGCTGTGCCGGAGCCCGTGGGAGAGTGGAACGGTGAACCGACTGGCCCATGAGACGTCTCCGTATCTGCTCCAGCACGCCGACAACCCCGTCGACTGGTGGCCATGGTCGGCCGAGGCCTTCGACGAGGCCCGCCGGACGAACAGACCCGTCCTGCTGAGCGTCGGGTACAGCAGCTGTCACTGGTGCCACGTCATGGCCCACGAGTCCTTCGAGGACCAGGCCACCGCCGACTACCTCAACGAGCACTTCGTCAGCGTCAAGGTCGACCGCGAGGAGCGGCCGGACGTGGACGCCGTGTACATGGAGGCGGTACAGGCGGCCACCGGGCACGGCGGGTGGCCGATGACCGTCTTCCTCACGCCCGACGCCGAGCCCTTCTACTTCGGCACCTACTACCCGCCCGCCCCGCGTCACGGCATGCCCTCCTTCCGGCAGGTGCTGGAGGGCGTCCAGCAGGCCTGGACCACCCGGAAGGACGAGGTCGGCGAGGTCGCCGGGAAGATCGTCCGCGATCTCGCCCAGCGGGAGATCGTCCGGCAGGCCGCCGAGGCGCCCGGTGAGCAGGAACTCGCCCAGGCCCTGCTCGGCCTCACCCGCGAGTACGACCCGCAGCGCGGCGGATTCGGCGGCGCGCCCAAGTTCCCGCCGTCCATGGTGCTGGAGTTCCTGCTGCGCCACCACGCCCGCACGGGCGCCGAGGGCGCGTTGCAGATGGCCGTGGACACCTGCGAGCGGATGGCGCGCGGCGGGATCTACGACCAGCTCGGCGGCGGGTTCGCCCGGTACTCCGTCGACCGCGACTGGATCGTGCCGCACTTCGAGAAGATGCTCTACGACAACGCCCTGCTGTGCCGGGTCTACGCCCATCTGTGGCGGGCCACCGGTTCGGACCTCGCCCGGCGGGTCGCGCTGGAGACCGCCGACTTCCTCGTCCGCGAACTGCGCACACCCGAGGGCGGCTTCGCCTCCGCCCTGGACGCCGACAGCGACGACGGCACCGGGCGGCACGTGGAGGGCGCGTACTACGTGTGGACGCCCGCCCGGCTGAGCGAGGTCCTCGGTGACGACGCCGGACTCGCCGCCCAGTACTTCGGCGTGACCGAGGAGGGCACGTTCGAGCACGGCCAGTCGGTGCTGCGGCTCCCGCAGACGGAGGGCGTGTTCGACGCGGAGAAGATCGCGTCCGTCCGGCGCCGGCTGTTCGACGCCCGTGCCCGGCGGCCCGCCCCCGGCCGGGACGACAAGGTCGTCGCCGCCTGGAACGGGCTCGCCGTCGCCGCGCTCGCCGAGACCGGCGCCTACTTCGGCCGGCCCGACCTGGTCGAGGCCGCGCTCGGCGCCGCCGACCTGCTCGTCCGCGTCCACCTCGACGAACACGCCCGGCTCGCGCGCACCAGCAAGGACGGCCGGGTCGGCCCCAACGCGGGTGTGCTGGAGGACTACGGCGATGTGGCCGAGGGCTTCCTGGCGCTCGCGTCGGTCACCGGTGAGGGCGTCTGGCTCGACTTCGCCGGACTGCTGCTCGACCAGGTCCTGGCCCGGTTCACCGACCCGGAGACCGGCGCCCTGTTCGACACCGCCTCCGACGCCGAGCGGCTGATCCGCCGGCCGCAGGACCCCACCGACAACGCCGCCCCCTCCGGCTGGACCGCCGCCGCCGGGGCCCTGCTGGGCTACGCCGCCCACACCGGTTCCGAGGCCCACCGGACGGCCGCCGAGCGGGCGCTGGGGGTCGTCAAGACCCTCGGGCCACGCGTGCCGCGGTTCATCGGGTGGGGGCTGGCCGTCGCCGAGGCGCTGCTCGACGGGCCGCGCGAGGTGGCCGTCGTGGGACCCGGCCCGGACGACGAGCGGACGGCCGCCCTGCACCGTACGGCCCTGCTGGGCGCCGCCCCGGGTGCCGTCGTCGCCTGCGGCACCCCCGAGGGCGACGAGTTCCCGCTGCTGGCCGGCCGCACCCTCATCGACGGCGCCCCGGCCGCCTACGTCTGCCGGGGCTTCGTCTGCGATCTGCCGGTGACCGATCCGGAGGCGCTGCGGGCGAAGCTGGCGTGAGCCCGCCGGGGCGAGCGGGCGTCAGGGCCGTACCGCGCCGCGCCGGTCCAGGGCGCGCTCCACGATGGCCTCGAGCTGGTCGTGGTGCGCGCCCTTCCAGTACGCCCGGCCGCACTCCGCGCACTGGGCGAACACGTCGTACGTGCGCCGGGTGCCGGCCTCGAGCTGCTCGGCGACCTCCTCCTTGGCGGCTTCCCGCAGCAGGCCGTTGCACGCGGTGCAGCGGGTCCAGGGCCGCAGCCCGGGGTCGAAGCGGTCCAGGACGTCCTGGAGCTGGTCGTCGGGGCGGGTGCTGTAGACGAACGCGCCGGCCCACAGCTCCCGGCGGCGCAGCAGGCCCCGGTCGCGGCTGAGCATCACGCGCTTCTCGGCCGCCGAGCGGGCGGCGAGCGCCGGGTCGCCGATGTCCGTCGACTCGTACGCCGTGTCCACGCCGAGCAGCCGCAGCCGGCGGGCGAGCGTGCCGAGATGGACGTCGAGGAGGAAGCGCAGCGGCGCGCCGGGCACCCGCTGGGGGCGCTCCACCGGACGGACGACGACCCGCTCGGCCGCGGCCGGGATGTGCCCGGGCGGGACCGGGCGGCCGTCCACGACCAGGGCGCCGACCTCGGTGAGCGGGATGCCGAGGGACTCGATGACGTGGCCGAGCGTCGAGACGCCGTCGGTGGCCAGCGCCGTGGCCCCGTGCCGGCGGGCGGCCGGCACGAACAGGTGCAGCGCGGGGTCGACTTCGACGTGGATCTCGGTGGCGTTCACCCGGCCAGCATCGCACGGGACCCCGCGCGGACACCTCGGCGTTTTTCGCCGGGGGCGGCTTACGCGTGCTGGTAGGCGACCAGCGAGATGCCGACGTAGTGCACGACGAACGCGGCGAGGGTGAAGGAGTGGAAGACCTCGTGGAAGCCGAACCAGCGCGGTGACGGGTTCGGGCGCTTGATGCCGTAGATCACGCCGCCGACGCTGTACAGCAGGCCGCCGACCACCACCAGGACCAGGACGGCGATGCCGCCGGCGCGCAGGAAGTCGGGCAGGAAGAACACGGCCGCCCAGCCCATCGCGATGTAGCAGGGCGTGTACAGCCAGCGCGGGGCGCCGACCCAGAAGACGCGGAAGACGATGCCGGCGGCCGCGGCGGCCCAGATGCCCCACAGCAGCCAGCGGCCCTTCCCGCCGGGCAGGAGCAGCAGGGTCAGCGGGGTGTAGGTGCCCGCGATGATCAGGAAGATGTTGGCGTGATCCAGGCGGCGCAGCACGCCGTCCATGCGGGGGCTCCAGTTGCCCCGGTGGTACAGCGCGCTCACGCCGAAGAGCAGACACGCCGTCAGGACGTAGATGCCGCAGGCTATGCGGCCTCTGGTCGAGTCGGCGAGGGCGGTGAGCACGAGGCCCGCGATGAGTACGGCCGGGAACATGCCGAGGTGCAGCCAGCCACGGAGCCGGGGCTTGACCGGATGCGGCAGGGAAAGCGCGACGGGACCGCGGCCTGCGGCCGGCGTGTCCGTGGGCGCGTCGGGGACGGACGCAGTCATGCGGGGCATGGTACCGACGCTTCCGTAAGCCGACCGTCAACGCGAACGAATCCACGTCACTCCCGGGCGCCTGGCAAAAAGTCCTTCAGCTGAACCCAACGTGGACGCAAAACAACCTGGACATCGTGGGATTCCTCACGCCGCTCACCTGTGATGCCCTCTGGACAGATGGGCACTAGACTCGGATGATCAAATGAGTGCGGTCGGCACCGGATGAGCGGCTACGAAGCATCCGGGTCGCGGCCCCCACGGGGCGAACACACCCAAAAAACCCTCACTTAGGAGCAATCGTGGCGCGCGACAACGCGGCTCCCACCGTCGTCCCCACCAACCACCGGGAACTGATCTCGTGGGTCAACGAGATCGCCGAACTGACGCAGCCGGACAGGGTGGTCTGGTGCGACGGCTCCGAGGCCGAGTACGAGCGGCTGTGCGAGGAACTGGTCGCCAAGGGGACGTTCAAGAAGCTGGACCCGGTCAAGCGCCCGCACTCCTACTACGCCGCCTCGGACCCGACCGACGTCGCGCGCGTCGAGGACCGCACCTTCATCTGCTCCGAGAAGGAGGAGGACGCGGGCCCGACCAACCACTGGAAGGCCCCCGCCGAGATGCGGGAGATCTTCAGCGGCGACCAGGGCCTGTTCCGCGGCTCGATGCGGGGCCGCACGATGTACGTCGTCCCCTTCTGCATGGGCCCGCTCGGCTCCCCGCTGTCCGCGCTGGGCGTGGAGATCACCGACTCCGCGTACGTGGCCGTCTCCATGCGCACGATGACGCGCATGGGCCAGGCCGTCCTGGACGAGCTGGGCGAGGAGGGCTTCTTCGTCAAGGCCGTGCACACGCTGGGCGCCCCGCTGGAGCCGGGCCAGGAGGACGTCCCCTGGCCCTGCAACCAGACCAAGTACATCTCGCACTTCCCCGAGACCCGCGAGATCTGGTCCTACGGTTCCGGCTACGGCGGCAACGCCCTGCTCGGCAAGAAGTGCTACGCGCTGCGTATCGCCTCGGTCATGGCGCGTGACGAGGGCTGGCTGGCCGAGCACATGCTGATCCTGAAGCTCACCCCGCCGCAGGGCGAGGCCAAGTACGTCGCCGCCGCCTTCCCCTCCGCCTGCGGCAAGACCAACCTCGCCATGCTGGAGCCCACGATCTCCGGCTGGACGGTGGAGACCGTCGGCGACGACATCGCCTGGATGCGGTTCGGCGAGGACGGCCGCCTGTACGCGATCAACCCCGAGGCGGGCTTCTTCGGCGTCGCGCCCGGCACCGGCGAGCACACCAACGCCAACGCGATGAAGACCCTGTGGGGCAACGCGGTCTTCACCAACGTCGCGCTCACCGACGACGGCGACGTGTGGTGGGAGGGCATGACCGAGCAGCCCCCGGCCCACCTGACCGACTGGAAGGGCAACGACTGGACGCCCGAGTCCGGGACCCCGGCCGCCCACCCCAACGCCCGCTTCACCGTGCCGGCCTCGCAGTGCCCGATCATCGCGCCCGAGTGGGAGGACCCCAGGGGCGTGCCGATCTCCGCGATCCTCTTCGGCGGCCGCCGGGCCACCGCCGTGCCGCTGGTGACGGAGTCCTTCGACTGGAACCACGGCGTCTTCCTCGGCGCCAACGTGGCCTCCGAGAAGACCGCGGCGGCCGAGGGCAAGGTCGGCGAGCTGCGCCGCGACCCGTTCGCCATGCTCCCGTTCTGCGGCTACAACATGGGCGACTACATGGCCCACTGGATCGACGTGGCCAAGGACAAGGACCAGTCCAGGCTGCCGAAGATCTACTACGTCAACTGGTTCCGCAAGGACGACGCGGGCCGGTTCGTCTGGCCGGGCTTCGGCGAGAACTCCCGTGTCCTGAAGTGGATCGTGGAGCGGCTGGAGGGCAAGGCCGAGGGCGTCGAGACCCCGATCGGCATCCTGCCGGCCAAGGGCGCGCTGGACACCGACGGGCTCGAACTGCCCGAGGCCGACCTGGACTTCCTGCTCACCGTGGACAAGGACGTCTGGCGCGAGGAGGCCGCCCTGGTCCCCGAGCACCTGAACACCTTCGGCGACCACACCCCGAAGGAGCTGTGGGACCAGTACCACGCGCTGATCGAGCGCCTGGGCTGAGCCCCGTACCGAAAGACTCCGCGGCCGGTCCGGATGTGCCCTGACCAGCGATCGTCACGACCGGCCGCGGTGACCACCCACCCGGGGCCCCGCACAACGGCGTGCGGGGCCCCGGG
>NZ_JACBWZ010001170.1 GCF_013870595.1 Streptomyces sp. WELS2
GGGCGCGGAGGGGAGCGGCCGTGCCCGTGTCCAGCAGGGCGAGCGCGGCCTCCGTCACGCCGAAGACCGCCGGGCTGGTGTGCAGCGTCCTGACCCGGTCCCCGGCGGCCCAGCGTTCGTACGGTGCGCGCAGCGCCACCGCCTCCGGGGGCAGCCACAGCCCGTCCAGCTCCAGGGACACCGTGCGCGCGGCGGTGAGCGCGGCCAGCCGCATCGGCTCCGAGGCCCGCAGTCCCGGCTGCTCGCGGGCCTCGGTGAAGGCGAACAGCGCCTCACCGGAGTCGGTGACCCCGGCCAGCAGCATCACGTCGTTCAGACCCCAGCCGGTGTACCAGGGCACCGTCCCGTCGAACCGCCAGCCGCCGCGCTCCGGCCGGACCCGTACCGGGCGGCGCGGATACGACCGCAGATGCGCGTACGCCACCCCGGACAGCAGCTCCCCGCGGGACAGCGGGCCCAACAGCCTCTCCCGCACCGGGTGTTCGCTGCGTGCCAGGATCTGCACCGGCGTGTGGTGCTGGGTCTGCACGAACCAGGTCGCACCGCACGCCCCGGCCAGGACCTCGGCGACCTCCCGCGCCACGGCGGGCGGCGCTCCCGAGCCCCCGTGGTCCGCCGGCGCAGTCACCCCGAGCAGGCCCGACCGCTTCACCGCCTCGATATGACCCGGGGGCAGCCCCTCCTGGTCGACCCGCTCGGCCTCGGGGGCGAGCAGGTCCGCGGCGAGGCGGCGGGCGCGGACGACGAGCGGATGCGGAGTGAGGTCCATGGGGACGATTCTTCCGGCCGACCGCGAGGTACTCCAGGCCCGCGGAGCCGCACGCGCGCGGGGCGAGACCGTCGGTCCACAGGGAGCGCAGCGCGCGCTTCTGCTCGTCGGTGGTGTAGTCCGGGTGGGAGGTGGCGACGACGAGGTCCCGGCCGGGCTCGGGCGGGCCGGCGAACAGCCGCTCGCCGTCCAGGAAGGCGCCCCGGCCGCGGATCGCGGTGGCGAACCGGTCGCGCGCGGCGGCGTAGGTCCAGGAGGCGATCACGGTGCCGCGGTGGGCGAGGGCCACCAGGGTGCAGAAGCCGTCGTCGCCGTGGACGAACTGACGGGTGCCGTCGACCGGGTCGACGATCCAGACCGGGGTGTCGCCCTGGAGCGCCTCGTAGACCGCCGGGTCGGCGTGCACGGCCTCCTCGCCGACCACCACGGAGCCGGGCAGCAGCGCGCCGAGGTCCTCGGTGAGCCGCAGCTCGGCGAGCCGGTCGGCGTCCGTCACCAGGTCGTGCGGGCCGCTCTTCTGGTCCACCTCGTGCGCGGCGAGGCGGCGGAAGCGGGGCAGGATCTCGGCCGCGGCGGCCTTGCGGACCGCCTCCTCCACGTCGGCCGAGCGGCGGGCGAGAAACTCCTCGATGGTTTCCGTGTCTTCGATCATGCCTCCCATCAGACCACGCCCCACTGACAGTCCTCGGCCCGCGGGTGCCCGAGGGGTGGAATCGGCGTGAACAGCGGGGGCTCGCGAGGCGCCTCGGTACGGCACCGAGAGGCCTGGGCACGGCGCCGGGCCGGGGTACGGCCAG
>NZ_JACBWZ010001171.1 GCF_013870595.1 Streptomyces sp. WELS2
ACTCGAGCGCGGCTGGCAGCTGGCGCACTGGGCGGTCGCCAACTCCTCGGCGCTGCGCATCGAGCGGGTGACGTACGCGGGCCGGGAGTGGACCGTGGGGAGCGACTCCGACGAGTGGCGCCGTGTCGCCTCCGAGGGGGCGGCCGGGGCGGAGCGGTCCGCCGGGGCCGTCCGGATCGTCGCCGCGCAGTAGGCCGTTCGCAGCGGGCCGCACAGCCGTACGGCAGGTCACTCCCGCGGGTTGTGCTCCACCGGAGTGACGGGACGGTCGGCCCGGGTGCTCTTCCGGGTGCGGAAATCCTTGGGAAATCAGGGGCCGGAAGGTTGCGCGCCGGCCGAGAGCACCCGCAAGGGCGACCAGGGCTACTCGATCGGGCTGCCCAAGGGGTGGAAGTACCGGACCACCGGCCGGTCCGGGGACCGCTACACCGGCCCCCGGGGGCAGAAGCTGCTCGTCGCCTGGACCGGCACGCCCAAGGACGACCCGGTGGCGGACTGGCGGAACCAGGAGCGGGACATGGTGCGCCCCCAATACCACAAGGTCCGCATCGAGAAGGTGGGTTACCGCGGCTGGAACACGGCCGACTGGGAGTTCACCTACACCGACGACGGCACCAGGTTCCGCACGATCGACCGGGGCTTCGTGGTGAACGACCACCTCGGTTACGCGCTGATGTACACCGCGCGGGACGCCGACTGGCACGGCGACCTGCGCAAGGACACCTGGAAGACGCTGACGGAGTCCTTCCGGCCCAAGTCGTAGGAAGCGGAGGCCGGTTCGGTGCCCCGGCGAAGCGCCGGGCCGGTGCCTGAGAATCCGTCATCCATACGGTGCGGGTTGCCTCTGGCACGTATCGTGAAGGGTCACGGACCGTACGCGGCCGCGGGCGGGTGCGAAACGGGCCGTGAGACGAACGGACACGACCAGCCGGGCGGCCGAGGGAGGCACAGTGGACGACTACGCGGGTCGGGTGCTCGCCGACCGCTACCGCCTGCCGCTGCCGCCGTCCGATGCGTACGAGTTCACCGAGAGCCGCGCCTTCGACACCTACAGCGGCCAGGAAGTCCTCGTCCGGCAGGTGCCGTTGCCGGAGGTCGTCGAGGCGGAGGTGCTCGACGCCGACGGGCTGCCCGAGGGGTTCACCGCCCGTGAGCGCCCGTCCCGCCGGCCCGCGGAGGCCAGGGGCGCCACCCGGCAGCCCGCCGACCCGGCGGTACGGCGCGCCGTCGAGGCCGCGCAGGCCGCGGCCCGCGTCCCCGACCACCCGCGCCTGGACCAGGTCTTCGACGTGTTCGCCGAGGGCGGGTCCCTGTGGATCGTCAGCGAACTGGTGCCCGCGCGCCCGCTGGCCGCCCTGCTCACCGAGCGGCCGCTGACGCCGTACCGGGCGGCCGAGGTCGCCTCCGACGTGCTCATGGCCCTCCGGGTGCTGCACGCCCATGGCTGGGTGCACCGCAACATCACCGTCCGCACGGTCCTGGTCTGCGACGACGGCCGCGTGGTGCTGACCGGTCTCGCGGCGGGCGCGGCGGAGGAGGCGCTGTGCGGGTACGACCC
>NZ_JACBWZ010001172.1 GCF_013870595.1 Streptomyces sp. WELS2
GCCGCCGTCGACCCCGGCCGGGCCTTCACCGACCTCGGCTTCGACTCGCTCGCCGCCGTCGAACTGCGCAACCGGCTGAACACCGCCACCGGGCTGCGGCTGCCCGCCACCCTGGTCTTCGACCACCCCACCTCCCGCGCCCTGGCCGGTCACCTCCACGACCGCCTCTTCGGCACCGGCCCCGAGGAGACCACCGCCGCTCACGCCCGTACCGCCCCGGAGGACGACCCGGTCGTCATCGTCGGCATGAGCTGCCGCTACCCCGGCGGGGTCCGCTCCCCGGAGGACCTGTGGCGGCTCGTCGCCGACGGCGTCGACGCGGTCGGCGGCTTCCCCACGGACCGCGGCTGGGACACCGACGCGCTCTACGACCCCGAGCCGGGCACCCCCGGCCGCACCTACACCCGCGAGGGCGCCTTCCTGTACGACGCGGCCGAGTTCGACGCGGCCTTCTTCGGCATCGGCCCGCGCGAGGCCACCGCCATGGACCCCCAGCAGCGGCTCCTGCTGGAGGTGTCCTGGGAGGCCCTGGAACGCTCCGCCATCGACCCGCACCGGCTGCGCGGCTCCGGCACCGGCGTGTTCGCGGGCGTCATGTACCACGACTACGGCACGCGGCTCGCCGAGGTCCCCGAGGACCTCGCCGCCTACCTGGGCAACGGCAGCCTCGGCAGCGTCGTCTCCGGCCGGGTCGCCTACGCCCTCGGCCTGGAGGGACCGGCCGTCACCGTCGACACCGCCTGCTCCTCGTCCCTGGTCACCCTGCACCTGGCCGCCCAGGCGCTGCGCCAGGGCGAATGCGACCTCGCCCTGGTCGGCGGCGTCACCGTCATGTCGACACCGGACACCTTCGTGGACTTCGCCCGGCAGCGCGGACTGGCCGCCGACGGCCGCTGCAAGTCCTTCGCCGACGGCGCCGACGGCACCGGCTGGGGCGAGGGCGCCGGAGTGCTCGTCGTGGAGCGCCTCTCCGACGCCCGCCGCCACGGGCACCGGGTCCTCGCCGTGGTGCGCGGCTCCGCCGTCAACTCCGACGGCGCGTCCAACGGCCTGACCGCCCCCAACGGCCCCTCCCAGCAACGCGTCATCCGTGCCGCGCTCAGCGCCGCCGGGCTCACCCCGGCCGACGTGGACGCCGTGGAGGCCCACGGCACGGGGACCACCCTCGGCGACCCGATCGAGGCCCAGGCCCTGCTCGCCACCTACGGCCAGGACCGCGACGAGCCGCTGTGGCTGGGGTCCGTGAAGTCGAACATGGGCCACACGCAGGCCGCGGCCGGGGTCGCCGGTGTCATCAAGATGGTGATGGCGATGCGGCACGGCGTCCTGCCCGGGACCCTGCACGTGGACAAGCCCTCCACCCAGGTCGACTGGAGCGCGGGCGCCGTGGAACTGCTCACCGAGCCGCGCCCGTGGCCCGAGACCGGCCGGGCCCGCCGGGCCGGGGTGTCCTCCTTCGGGATCAGCGGCACCAACGCCCATGTGATCCTCGAGGAGTCCACCGAGCCCGAGCCCGCCGAGCCGGACCCCGCCACCGCCCCGCCGGTGCT
>NZ_JACBWZ010001173.1 GCF_013870595.1 Streptomyces sp. WELS2
GCGCCCAGCCGCCGGTCGGGGTCGCGCTCCAGCATCCCCAGGACGACGGGCAGCAGCGGCTTGGCCTCGGCCGGCGGGCGGATCTCGGCGGAGACGACGGCGTGCAGGATGCCGCCCAGCGAGTCGCGCCGGAACGGCGATTCACCGCTGAGCGCCGTGCACAGCAGCGCGCCCAGCGACCACAGGTCGGATTCCGGGCCGGTGCGCAGCCCGGACATCCGCTCCGGCGCGGTGTATTCGGGCGAGCCCACGAAGGAGCCGGTCTCGGTGAGCGTGGTGGCGCCCTCGACCTGGGCGATGCCGAAGTCGGTGAGGACGACCCGGTCGGTGCCGGACTCGATCAGGACGTTCGCGGGCTTGATGTCCCGGTGCAGCACGCCCGCCTCGTGCGCGGTGTGCACCGCGCTCAGCAGGGCGATGCCGATCCGCGCGGCCTCGTCGGCGTCGACCGGGCCGTCCCGGGCGATCCGTTCGGCCAGCGACGGGCCGTCGACCAGCTCCATCACGAGGTACGGCCGGCCGTCGTGCTCCACCACGTCGTGCACGACGATGATGTGCGGATGCCGTAACTGGCAGACCGCGCGGGCCTCGCGGAACGTACGGTCGCGGCGGCGGCGCGCGTCGTCGTCCGGGAGCGAGTCGTCCGGAAGGAACTCCTTGACCGCCACCCGACGGCCCAGCACCTCGTCGCTCGCCCGCCACACGACGCCCATGCCGCCGCGCCCGACGCGTTCCTCCAGGCGGTAACGGCCCGCGATCAGCCGGAAGCCGCCGGCTCCCTCGGTCCCCATGCGCCCCATCATGCCGCAGCGGGCCACCGCGTCCGCGAAATCCGGTCGCTGCCCGGGGGTACATGGATCACCGGTCGGACAGCCGTTCCCGGCGCGGACGGCGCAGTCCGGGACGCCGGCCTCAGCGCGGCTCCTGCCAGCCCTGGAGCACGGCCTTGAACTGCTTGCTGGTCCGGCCCCAGTCCGCGGCGGGCGAGGATATGTAGATCACGTACTCGGTGCCGTCGCGCGAGATGTACGTCTCCTCCGCGGCGTGCCGCGGCCCCGGGAAGGCGCTGTCCTTGGCCAGGGCGGTCCAGGTGTACTCCCAGGCGGAGCCGCCGAGGTCGCGGTAGACGTTCTTCTCCAGCCGGACCCGCTGGTAGTCGGCCAGCCGCCGGGAGAGCTGGCCGTCCAGGTCGAGCTGGTGGGAGTAGGCGTCCTTGAAGTCGGGCGAGGTGTCGATGGCGATGCGGACGAAGTGCTCGCCGCCGTCGGGCGTGTAGTCGACCTGCCGGAGTTCGCCGGGCACCCCGACGACCCTGCGCGACCAGCCCTTGGGCAGGTAGAGGCCGAAGCCCCACTCGTCGTCGTAGCGGCGCCAGGAGGCCGGGATCGTGCCGTCGGTACCGGGCGTGGCGCTGCCGCTCGCGGAGGTGGACGGCGTGGCCGGGCCTCCGTTCGCCCCGCCGCCGTCGCCGGTGCTCCACTTCTGCACGGCCACCGCGCCGCCCGCGCCGAGCACGGCCGCGAGGGCGACGACCAGCGCGAGGCG
>NZ_JACBWZ010001174.1 GCF_013870595.1 Streptomyces sp. WELS2
CGCGTGGCGGGCGCCGGGGTGAGTCCCTCGCGCAGCTCGATGGCGCGGGTGGCCGCGTACAGCTCGATGGCGATGACCCGGGTGAGGTTGTCCACGGCGGTACGCAGCTTGCGCGCGGCCGACCAGCCCATGGAGACGTGGTCCTCCTGCATGGCGGAGGACGGGATGGAGTCCGCGGAGGCCGGTACGGCGAGCCGCTTCAGCTCGCCGACCAGCGCGGCCTGCGTGTACTGGGCGATCATCAGCCCGGAGTCCACACCGGCGTCGTCGGCGAGGAACGGCGGCAGGCCGTGGCTGCGGTTCTTGTCCAGCAGCCGGTCGGTGCGGCGCTCGGCGATGGAGCCGAGGTCGGCGGCGGCGATGGCGAGGAAGTCCAGCACGTAGGCCACGGGCGCGCCGTGGAAGTTGCCGTTGGACTCCACGCGTCCGTCGGGCAGGACGACGGGGTTGTCGACGGCGGAGGCCAGTTCCCGGTCGGCGACCAGGCGGGCGTGCGCCACGGTGTCGCGTCCGGCGCCGGCGACCTGCGGGGCGCAGCGCACGGAGTAGGCGTCCTGGACCCGCGGGGCGTCGTCCTGGTGGTGCCCGGTGAGCCCCGAGCCCTTCAGCACGGCGAGCATGTTGGCGGCGCTGGCCCCCTGCCCGGGGTGCGGGCGGATGGCGTGCAGCTCGGGCGCGAGGACCTTGTCGCTGCCGAGCAGTGCCTCCAGGGTGAGGGCGGCGGTGACGTCGGCGGACTTGTAGAGGGTGTCCAGGTCGGCGAGGGCCATGATCAGCATGCCGAGCATGCCGTCGGTGCCGTTGAGCAGGGCGAGGCCCTCCTTCTCGCGCAGCTCGACGGGCCGGATCCCGTGCTCGGCGAGCAGCTCGCCCGCGGGCCGGACCCGCCCGTCGGGGCCCTCCGCCTCGCCTTCGCCCATGAGGGTGAGCGCGCAGTGGGACAGCGGGGCCAGGTCGCCGGAGCAGCCCAGGGAGCCGTACTCGTGCACGACCGGGGTGATCCGTGCGTTCAGCACGTCGGCCATGGTCTGCGCGACCTCGGGCCGCACGCCGGTGTGCCCCGAGCAGACGGTCTTCAGCCGCAGGAACATCAGGGCCCGTACGACCTCGCGCTCCACCCGGGGACCCATGCCGGCGGCGTGCGAGCGGACGATGTTGCGCTGCAGCTGGGCGCGCAGCTCCGGACTGATGTGCCGGGTCGCCAGGGCGCCGAAGCCGGTGGAGACGCCGTAGACCGGGTCGGGCTTGGCCGCCAGCGCGTCCACGATCTCCCGGGCGGACTCCAGGGCCGCCACCGCCTCCGCCGACAGCTCGATGCGGGCACCGCCGCGCGCCACGGCGAGAACGTCGGACGCCGTGACCCCGGACGTCCCCACCACCACAGAGTGCATATCCATATTCAGGAGCGTACGCATTGAATGCGGCGGTGTCACTAGTGGGTACCGGAGTCACCCCTTACCTGAGGGTGTGCGTTTCGCCTCACCGCCGGCATCTCCCCGGACCAGAAACGCGGCGAACCGCGCCAGGTCCCCGGTGGTCGACC
>NZ_JACBWZ010001175.1 GCF_013870595.1 Streptomyces sp. WELS2
GGTCGGCGGTGTCCTGCTCCAGGGCGCCGGCCCGGCACTCCGCCCTGGCCGGCCTGCCGGGCCGCCTTGCGGGCACGCAGGGCGGCCTCCTGGGCGGCGAGGTCGACCTTCGGCGGCACATGGGTGAGCGCCTGCTCCAGGCGGGGGGCGAGCCGGGCGTCGTACTGCACGCGGGCCTGCTCCGCGGCCTGTGACACCACGGGCGCCAGCCGTACGCGTGCCTCCTGCGCGTAGTACGCGGCACGCTCCTTGGCCGTGTCGGCGTAAGGCGCCACCACTTCCGCGGCGTGCAGCACGCTGTCCTTCGCCGAGCCGGTCGCGGCGCGCACGCTGTCAATGCGGGTCACGGGTTCCTCCTCCTCGGTGGCGTACGGTATTTCGACTTTCCACCCTTTTACGGATCATGCCTGTGGTGGGCCGGTGCGGCACGCGCGGGCGGGCATATGGGTGCCGGCCGCCCTCCGGGGAGCGGTCCGGGCGGGGGCGGCCGGGCGTCGGGCGGGCGGGAGCGTGGAAGGATCGGAGCACCGCGGCGGAACGACGACGGAAGGCGGACCGTGGCCGAGCAGCTCTACGCCACCCTGAAGACCACACTCGGGGACATCGAGATCCGGCTCTTTCCACTGCACGCGCCCGTCACGGTCAGAAACTTCGTGGAACTGGCGCGCGGCGAGCGGGAGTGGACCCATCCCGGCACCGGCGTGCGCGGCAGGGACCCGCTCTACGACGGCACGGTCTTCCACGCGGTGATCGACGGCTTCATGATCCAGGGTGGCGACCCCCTGGGCAACGGCCTCGGCGGACCCGGCTACGGCTTCGAGGACGAGTGCCATCCCGACCTGGCCTTCGACACGCCGTACCTGATGGCGATGGCCAGCGCCGGCCCGGGCACCAACGGCTCGCAGTTCTTCATCACCGTCACCCCGAGCACCTGGCTGAACGGCAAGCGCACCATCTTCGGCGAGGTCAGCACCCCGGCCGGCCGCAAGGTCGTGGACGCCATCGCGCGCGTGCCGACCGGACGCAACGACCGGCCGCTGACCGACGTCGTGCTCCACACCGTGCTGATCGAGACCCGCGAGGAGTGAACGGCGGCCGCCCCCACCCGCCCGTGCGGGGAACCGGACACCGCGCTCGTCCGTAAGGATGAAGGGGCAGGATAGTGCCGTCAGCCACGGACACGACGAGCAAGGGGATCTGATGGAGCAGGCCGCAGGGAGCGCGCAGGACGCCCACAGCGCGCCCGGGTGCTACCGGCACCCGGAGCGCGAGACCGGCGTGCGCTGCACCCGCTGTGAACGGCCCATCTGCCCGGAGTGCATGGTCAGCGCCTCGGTCGGCTTCCAGTGCCCGGACTGCGTCCGCGGCGGCACCGGCGAGGGCCCCGCCCCGCAGGCGTCCCGCCCGCGCACTCTCGCCGGCGGCACGGTCACGGCGGACCCCCGGCTGCTCACCAAGATCCTGATCGGGATCAACCTCGCGATGTTCGTCACGATCAAGGCCGATCCCTCGTTCCTGTACGACGTCGTGCTCTACGGCGG
>NZ_JACBWZ010001176.1 GCF_013870595.1 Streptomyces sp. WELS2
ACGGCGGCGCCCTCGCCGAGGACGAAGCCGTCCCGGTCCCGGTCGAAGGGGCGGGAGGCGGCGTCGGGGCTGTCCGCGCGGCGGGACAGGGCGCGCATCTGGGCGAAGCAGGCGGCGGTCATCCGCAGCCGGGCCGACTCGCTGCCGCCGGCCAGGACCAGGTCACAGCGGCCGGACAGCAGCCAGTCCCGGGCGAGGCCCAGCGCGCTGGTGCCGGAGGCGCAGGCGGTGCTGACCACCATGTTGGGACCGAGTGCGCCGAGGTCCAGGGCGATCTCCGCGGCGGCCATGTTGGGCACGCGCACGGCACCGCCACTCCGCAGGGGGACACCGCCGAACACAACGCGCTGCACCGCGTCTTCCGCCGCCCCCCGCCCGTCACCGCCGTCAAGGGCGCCATCGGGCACGCCATCGGCGGCGCCGGCGCCATCGAGGCGGCCTGCACCGTGCTCACCCTGCGCCACCAGCTGATCCCGCCCACCGCCAACCTGGACACGCTCGATCCGGCGATGGACCTGGACATCGTCACCAAGGTGCCCCGTCCGCACCGGATGGCGGCCGCCGTCAGCAACTCCTTCGGCTTCGGCGGCCAGAACGCCGTACTCGCCTTCACCGCCGCCGACTAGTCCGCCCGGGCGGAGAAAGGGCCGTCATGTCCTCCGAGATCTCCGACGCAGCCCCGCCGGCGGCGACTCGCGGCCGGTCCCGGCCCACCGGCGAGCAGCTGATGATCGGCGTCTTCGTCGCCGTACCGTTCCTCGCCCTGCTCGCCGCCGTGCCGCTGGCCTGGCGGCACGGGCTGAGCCCCGTCGACCTCTCGCTCGCCGTCGCCTTCTACCTGGTCAGCGGGCTCGGCATCACGGTCGGTTTCCACCGGCACTTCACCCACGGCTCGTTCAAGGCCCGCCGCCCGCTGCGGATCGCCCTCGCGCTGGCCGGCAGCCTCGCCGTGCAGGGCCCGCTGATCACCTGGGTGGCCGACCACCGCAAGCACCACCGGTACTCCGACCGGGACGGCGACCCGCACTCGCCCTGGTGGTACGGCCACTCACCCCGCGCCCTCGCCAAGGGCATGCTCTACGCCCACCTGGGCTGGCTGTTCGAGACCGAGCACGCCTCGCCCCGCGCCTACGCGCCCGACCTGGTGCGCGACCGCGCCCTGATGCTGATCTCCCGGCGGTTCGGCCTGCTGGTGCTCGCCTCCCTCGCCCTGCCCGCCCTGCTCGGAGCGGCGCTGACCCGCTCCTGGCAGGGCGCCCTCACCGCGCTGTTCTGGGCCGGGCTGGTCCGGATCTGCCTGGTCCACCACGTCACCTGGTCCATCAACTCCATCTGCCACGCGACCGGTTCCCGTCCGTTCCGCAGCCGGGACCGCTCGGGCAACGTGTGGTGGCTGGCCCCGCTGTCCTTCGGGGAGTCCTGGCACAACCTGCACCACGCCGACCCCACCAGCGCCCGGCACGGCGTGCTCACCGGGCAGCTCGACGCGAGCGCCCGGCTGATCCGCTGGTTCGAACGCCTCGGCTGGGCGTACGAC
>NZ_JACBWZ010001177.1 GCF_013870595.1 Streptomyces sp. WELS2
CCATGAGCCCGGCCGAGCCGCGCAGGAAGGCGAACGGCCCGGCCGGCCGCTGCTGCCTGCCGGACGGACGGCTCGCCGTCCTCGGCGGTGGGTGCCAGGGATTCCTCGTCAGTGGGTGCCACCCGCCCAGTCTCACCCACGCCACCGACAACCGGGGCCCATGCGCCATCCTCGTGACGGATCGGAACCGTACTGTCGATTTTCCGGCCGGCGCATACCGGCAAATCCGGCGTTTCAGTGGCCTGTGACACACCCGGAGCCCCGGGCGGTCCGTCAGCGCCTCTCGCCCGGCACGTCCATGACCGCGCAGACCACGCGCCACACGTCCTTGGCCTCCCAGCCCGCGTCCAGCGCCTCGTTCACCGTGCGTCCGCCCAGTTCGGACATCACGTGATCGCGCGCGAAGGTCTCGGCGTACCCCGGACCGAAGTGTTCCGCCATTCGCTGCCAGAAGACCGTCAACCGCATGACTCCAGTATCCCGCCCCCGGGGGTGGGCCCTGCCCGGAGCGCCTGCCGGAACCGCTTCGCGCCCTACGGTCTGACCCATGGCAGATTCAGGAGTCTCCCCACTCCCCACCACGCCCCCGGCGCGCTCCCCGCTCTTCCGCGCCGAACAGTTCATGTGGCTCACCGCGCGCGTGCTGGAGCAGCGTCTCTTCGCCCACCACTTCCTGCACGGCTGCCCACAGGCCGTGGAAGCGGCGCTGGACGCCTACCGCAACGAGGACGGCGGGTACGGGCACGCGCTGGAGCCCGATCTGCGCGGGCCCGTCAGCCAGCCCCTGCACACCGCGCGCGCCCTGAGCGTGCTGGACGCCGTCGGGCGCTGCGGCGGGCAGCGGGTGGAGCGCGTATGCCGCTATCTGACCTCCGTCTCCACCCCGGACGGCGCCCTGCCGGCGGTCCACCCCGGCCAGCGCGGGTATCCGACGGCGCCGTTCCTCACGGTCGTCGACCACCCGCCCAGCGAGCTGCTGACCACCGGCCCGGTGGTCGGGCTGCTGCACCGCAACGAGGTGTGGCACGCCTGGCTGTTCCGGGCCACCGACTACTGCTGGCAGGCGGTGGAGACCCTGGAGAAGTCCCACCCCTACGAGGTGCGGGCGGCCGTGGCCTTCCTGGACTCCGCTCCCGACCGCCCGCGCGCCCGGGCCGCCGCCGACCGGCTGGGCCGCCTGGTGCGGGAGCAGCGGCTGGTGGCGCTGGACCCGGACCGCCTGGACGCCTTCCCGGTCGCCGCCGGTTACGCCCCCGGGGAGCACCACTTCCCGCACGACTTCGCCCGGAGTCCGGACTCGCTCGCGCGCGCGTGGTTCACGGACGACGAGATGGCGCGCTCCCTGGACCACCTGGCCGCCGGGCAGCAGGAGGACGGGGGCTGGCCCGTCACCTGGCGGCAGTGGGCCCCGGCGCCCACGCTGGAGGCGCGCCCCATGGTGACGATCGAGGCCCTGCGCACCCTGCGGGCCTACGGCCCGTGAGGCAGAAGCGGGTGCCGTCGGTGTGACCGGTGTCGATCCAGATGCGCCCGCC
>NZ_JACBWZ010001178.1 GCF_013870595.1 Streptomyces sp. WELS2
GGAGTGGCGCAGGATGTTCAGGCCGTCCTCGGACGAGATCTCGACGGCTGGCCGCGCTGCCCGCCGGCCCCGACCGCGCCACGGACCGCTTCTCGCACGCCACCACCGTCCTGGAGCTGTACCGGCTGCTGCTGCGCCTGCCCACCCTGGAGCCGCTGGACGACGAGCCCCGGCGCGCCCCAGGCCCGGCCGCCTCCCGCATGCTCACCCGCATCCGCGCACTGCTCGCCAAGGCCGAGGCCACCGGTTACCCCGAGGAGGCGGAGGCGCTCAGCGCCAAGGCACAGGAGCTGATGGCCCGGCACAGCGTCGACGAGGCGTTGCTCGCCGCCGAGGCACCCGCGCCGGACGCGCCCGGCGCCTGCCGGATCGGGGTCGAGGCGCCGTACGAGCAGGCCAAGGCGGTCCTGCTGGACGCGGTGGCCACGGCCAACCACTGCCGCGCGGTGTGGAACGAACCGCTCGGCTTCTCCACGGTCGTCGGCTTCGAGGCGGACCTGGAGGCCGTCGAACTGCTGTACACCTCGCTGCTGGTGCAGGCCACGCACGCCATGACCAGGGCCGAGGCGGCCCAGCGGGCCGGCGGGCGCAAGCGGACCAAGACGTTCCGGCAGTCGTTCCTCGCGGCCTACGCGCACCGCGTGGGCGACCGGCTCGCGGCCGCCGCCGAGACCCAGGTGACCCAGGACCTGCTGCCGGTGCTGGCCACGCGCGAGACAGCCGTCACCGGCCGACTGGAAAGCATGTTCCCGCAGACCACGACGACCCGGCTCCGGGGCATCAGCGACGCGGCGGGCTGGACCGAGGGCGCACGCGCGGCGGACCAGGCCCAGGTCGGGGCGCGTCCGCGGCTGGAGTGACCCTGGTGCCGCCGAACCGGGGCCTCAGTCGCCGACCTGCTGGAAGGCGCTCACCGAGGCGTCCGGCCCGCTCCCGTCGGCCTTCCCGGCGACCGGGCCGTACTTCCACGGGAAGCTCCGTCCGGTGTCCGTGCCGGGCAGGGTGATCTTCACGGTCTCCGCCGCGAGGGTGCCCTTGGCGCCGTCCTTGCCGCGTACGTAAGTGAGCGAGAAGGACGCGGAGTCGCCCTTGGCCAGCTTCAGCTTCTGGGCCTTCGCGTCCTTGAGCGCGGGCACGGTGGCGTCGCTGCCGCCGCCGCTCTGCACGACGCCCGGGAAGTGGTCCAGGGTGCAGGGCGCGCTCTGGTTGGTGAGGCTGACCGGGATCTCACCGGTGTCCCCGGCGGCCGGAGCGACGCTCGCCGAGCCGATCTGCACGGACACCCCGCCGATCTCGCAGGCCGAGTCGGCGTTGTTCCCCTTCTTTCCGCCACCGTCGTCGCAGGCGGTCAGCAGCAGGGCGGCGGCGAGAGCGGTGACGGTGAGCGGAATGGCGCGCATGTGCGGGTCCCTGTCCTGGTGGTGACGGTGCCCTTGCATCATGGCGCCTGCCGCCGAGCCCCGTACGCCCACCCCTCCGGAAGCCGGACCCCGGGCCTTGGGGGCCGGGCCCCTTCAGCGAGTCGCGCACCGCC
>NZ_JACBWZ010001179.1 GCF_013870595.1 Streptomyces sp. WELS2
ACGCGAGCCGTTCCTCGCCGACCTCGTGCGCGGCCACGTCGCCACCATCCTCGGCTACCGCTCCGGCCAGGACGTCGGCCGCACCCTGGCCTTCCGGGAACTCGGCTTCGACTCCCTGGCCGCCGTCGAACTGCGCAACCGGCTCACCACGGCGACCGGCCTGAAGCTGCCCGCCACCCTCGTCTTCGACCACCCGACCCCGGCCGTCCTCGCCCGCCACCTGCTCGGCGAACTCACCGGCACCCTCGCCCCGGCACCCGCCCGCACCGCCCCGCGCCCCGCCGCCGACGACGAGCCGATCGCCGTCGTCGGCATGGCCTGCCGCTTCCCCGGCGGCATCGCCTCCCCGGAGGACCTGTGGCGGCTGGTCGCCGAAGGCCGGGACGCCGTCGGCGAGTTCCCCGCCGACCGCGGCTGGGACCTCGACCGCCTCTACGACCCCACCCTGGACCGCCCCGGCACCAGCTACACCCGGCACGGTGCCTTCCTGTACGACGCGGCCGGCTTCGACCCCGCGTTCTTCGCCATGGACGACGAGGAGGCCCTGGTCACCGACCCCCAGCAGCGGCTGCTGCTGGAGACCTCCTGGGAGGCGCTGGAGCGTGCCTCCATCGACCCCGCGACCCTGCGCGGCTCCGACACCGGTGTGTTCGCGGGCGTCATGTACCACGACTACTTCGGCAGTTACGGCTCCGGCAGCGTGGTCTCCGGCCGGGTCGCCTACACCCTCGGCCTGGAGGGGCCCACGCTCAGCGTCGACACCGCCTGCTCCTCCTCGCTGGTCGCGCTGCACCTGGCCGCCCAGGCGCTGCGGCAGGGCGACTGCTCGCTGGCGCTGGCCGGGGGAGTGACCGTCATGGCCACCCCGGGCACCTTCGTGGAGTTCAGCCGGCACCGGGGCCTGTCCCGGGACGGCCGCTGCAAGCCGTTCGCGGACGCCGCCGACGGCACCGGCTTCGGCGAGGGCGCCGGCGTGCTGCTGCTGGAGCGGCTCTCCGACGCCCACCGCAACGGCCGCCGCGTCCTCGCGGTGCTGCGCGGCACCGCCGTCAACCAGGACGGCGCCTCCAACGGCATCAGCGCCCCCAACGGGCCCGCCCAGCAGCGCGTCATCCGCCGCGCCCTCGAAGCGGCCGGGGTCGCAGCGTCCGACGTCGACGTGGTCGAGGCGCACGGCACCGGCACCACCCTCGGCGACCCCATCGAGGCCCAGGCGCTGATCGCCACCTACGGCAGCGAACACACCGACGACCGCCCGCTGTGGCTCGGCTCGGTCAAGTCCAACCTGGGCCACACCCAGGCCGCCGCCGGAGTCGCCGGCGTCATCAAGATGATCGAGGCGCTGCGCCACGAGACCCTGCCCGCCAGCCTCGGCGTGGACCGGCCCACCCGGCACGTGGAGTGGGAGGGAAGCAACGTCCGGCTGCTCACCGAGAACCGCCCCTGGCCGGACCCGGGCCGCCCGCGCCGCGCGGGCGTCTCCTCCTTCGGCATCTCGGGCACCAACGCCCACGTCATCATCGAGGCCGCACC
>NZ_JACBWZ010000118.1 GCF_013870595.1 Streptomyces sp. WELS2
GGCGAACCGGCCACACCCGTGATCACGCGGGGGTCTCCGTCGGCGAGGGCGGCCAGTTCCGCCATGAGGTCGGTCCGGGTGCCGCCCACCAGGGCCGCCCGGTGGGCGAGCATGGTGCGGGTGGTGGCGAGGGCCCGGCCGATCGCGGCCGGCCGGAGTCCGGGGTGGGCGGTGAGGTGGTCCGCGAGCCGTCGGGCCTGGGCGCGGAGGGCGTCGTCCGTCTTGCCGGACAGCAGCCACACGGTGGGCTCGGCGGAGTCGTCCGGGGCGGGCTGTCCGGGGGTCTCTTCCGGGAACTGTTCGATGACGACGTGGGCGTTGGTGCCGCTGGCCCCGAAGGCCGAGACGCCCGCGCGGCGGGGACGCCCCGTCTCCGGCCACGGCCGGGCCTCGGTCAGCAGCCGGATGCCACCGGTGTCCCACTCGACATGCGGAGTGGGCTCCTGGACGTGCAGCGTCGGCGGCAGTTCGCCGTGCCGCATCGCCATCACCATCTTGATCACACCTGCCACGCCGGCCGCCGCCTGCGTGTGTCCGATGTTCGACTTCACCGACCCCAGCCACAACGGCTCGTCCCGCCCCTGACCGTAGGTCGCCAGGAGTGCCTGCGCCTCGATGGGATCGCCGAGCGTCGTCCCCGTACCGTGGGCCTCCACCGCGTCCACCTCGGACGGCTCCAACCCGGCGTTCGCCAGCGCCTGCCGGATCACCCGTTCCTGCGACAGACCGTTCGGCGCGGTCAGCCCATTGGACGCCCCGTCCTGATTGACCGCCGAGCCACGCACCACCGCCAGCACCCGGTGACCATGGCGACGCGCGTCCGACAACCGCTCCAGCAGCACCAGACCCGCACCCTCACCCCACGCCGTACCGTCCGCCGTCGACGAGAAGGGCTTGCACCGGCCGTCAGGGGCCAGGGCACGCTGGCGGGAGAACTCCGTGAACTGCAGGGGGGTCACGCTCACGGTCACTCCGCCGGCCAGGGCGAGTGTGCACTCACCCGAGCGCAGTGCCTGCGCGGCGAGGTGGATCGCCATCAGTGACGAGGAGCAGGCGGAGTCGACGGAGACGGCCTGGCCCTGGAGACCCAGCAGGTAGGAGACCCGGCCGGAGGTGATGCTCGGCGAGATTCCGGTGGCGAGGTAGCCCTCGGTGTCGGGCGGTGCCTGGTCGGGGCTGCCGACGTAACCGGAGGACCAGATGCCGGTGAAGACGCCCGTCTGGCTGCCCCGCAACGACGTGGGATCGATCCCGGCGTACTCGAACGTCTCCCACGCGGTCTCCAGCAGCACCCGCTGCTGCGGATCCATCGCCAACGCCTCACGCGGCGAAATCCCGAAGAAGTCCGCGTCGAACCCCGCCGCGTCCGTCAGAAAACCACCCGCTCGCGTATACGACGTCCCCGGATGATCCGCGTCCGGATGGAACAACGCCTCGACATCCCACCCGCGATCCGACGGAAACTCCCCGATCGCGTCCACCCCGCCCGACACCAGACCCCACAACTCCTCCGGCGATCCCACCCCACCCGGCAGCCGGCATCCCATGCCCACGATCACCACCGGATCGGTCCCATCACCCACCGACACCGACGGCACCGCCGGCACGACTTCACCGGCCGTTCCGGAGAGTTGGGCCGCGAGGTGGTCGGCGAGGTCGGCGGGGGTGGGGTGGTCGAAGACGAGGGTCGCGGGCAGCCGCAGGCCGGTGGCGCCGGCGAGGCGGTTGCGCAGTTCGACGGAGGTCAGGGAGTCGAAGCCGAGGTCGCGGAAGGCGAGTTCGGGGGTGATCGCGGTGGCGTCGGAGTGGCCGAGGACGGTGGCGGTGTGGGTGGCGACCAGGGACAGCAGGTCCGACGCCGGGGCCTTCGGCGCCGGCTGGCTCTTCGGCATCGCGAGGTCGGCCGTGGTCAGCGCGGGACGTCCGGCGGACAGCGCGGTGTCGAACATGGCCAGGGCGCGTTCGGTGCTGATGGGGCGGATGCCCTTGCGGGCGAGTCGTTGGCGGTCGGCCGCGGTGAGGTGGGCGGTCATGCCGCTCTCCTGCTCCCAGTAGCCCCAGGCCATCGACACGGCGGGCAGTCCGAGGGTCTGCCGGTGTGCGGCGAGCGCGTCGAGGTAGGAGTTCGCGGCCGCGTAGCCGGCCTGGCCGGCGTTGCCGAGTACGCCCGCGGCCGCGGAGAACAGCACGAACGCGGCGAGGTGGTGCTCACCGGTCAGCTCGTGCAGGTGCCAGGCGCCGTCGACCTTGGGACGCAGCACCCGGTCGAGCTGCTCCGCGGTCAGCCGTTCCACGACGGTGTCGTCGAGCACGCCGGCCGCGTGCACGACGGCGGTGAGCGGATGCTCGGCGGGGATCGAGTCCAGTACGGCCGCCAGCGCGTCCCGGTCCGCGACGTCACAGGCCACGACCCGCACGTCGGCGTCCCCTTGCGGCTCCGGCCGCGGCACCGCGCCGCCGCCGCGGCTGACGAGCAGCAGGTGCCGTACTCCGTAGCGGGACACCAGGTGCCGGGCGACGGCCTGGCCGAGGGTGCCGGTGCCGCCGGTGATCAGCACGGTGCCGTCGGGGTCGATCGGCTGGGGGACGGTGAGGACGATCTTGCCGGTGTGGCGCGCCTGGCTCATCAGCCGGAAGGAGGCGACGGCCTGGCGGAGGTCCGCGGCCGTGACCGGCAGCGGCTCCAGCGTGCCGTCGGCGACCATCGCCACGACCCGGGAGAGGATGTCGCCCTGCCGCGCGGGGTCGACGTCGCCCAGGTCGAAGGCGCGGTAGAGCAGGCCCTCGGGTGAGCGGACGTCCGTCTTGCCCAGTTCGACGAACCGGCCGCCGTCGGCGAGCAGCCGCAGGGAGGCGTCGGTGAGTTCCCCCGCGAGCGAGTTGAGGATGACGTCCATGGCCGGGAACCGGTCGGCGAAGCGGGTGTCACGGGACGAACCGATGTGGTCGTCCGCCAGTCCGAGGCGCCGCAGGGTGTCCCACTTGGCGGGGCTCGCGGTGGCGAAGACCTCGGCGCCGCTGTCCAGGGCCAGCTGGATGGCGGCCATGCCCACACCGCCCGCTCCGGAGTGGACCAGGACCCGGTCGCCGGGGCGCAGTTCACCGAGGTCGAACAGTCCGTACCAGGCGGTGGTGAACGCGACGGGCACCGACGCCGCCTCGGTGAAGCTCCAGCCGTCGGGGATCGCCGTCAGCAGCCGGTGGTCGGTGACCGCGCGCGGCCCGAAGGCGCCGGGCACCATTCCCATGACGCGGTCGCCGGGCCGCCAGGCAGTGACGCCGGGGCCGACCTCGAGGACGGTGCCGGCCGCTTCGCCGCCCAACGGGGGCCGGTCCGGGTACATGCCGAGGGTGATGAGCACGTCGCGGAAGTTCAGGCCGGCCGCGCGTACGGCGACCCGTACCTGTCCGGGTTCCAGCGCGGGCTCGTCCCAGGGCAGCAGGGCGAGGTCGTCCAGTTGCCCGGTGCCGGACTCGCTCAGCCGGTACGCGCCGTCGGGGGCGGTCAGTTCCGGCGCGTATCTGGCCTGCCGGGGGACGAGGACGCCTTCCGGGCGCAGGGCGAGTTCGGGTTCGCCACCGGCCGTCATGGCGGCCCGGACCGCGTCCTCCTCGGACGCGTCGCCCATGTCGACCAGGACGAACCGGCCGGGGTGCTCCACGGCGGCGCTGCGGACCAGGCCGCGTACGGCCGCGCCGGCCACGCCTCGGGTCAGGACGGCCAGGCGCGCGGCCGCCCGCTCCGGCTGCTCGGCCAGGAAGTCCTGGACGAGCGCGCGGGCCCGCTGGACGAGGGCGTGCACGGAGTCCGCGTCGGGTCCCGCGGTGAGTACCGGGCTCGGCACGACCTCGGTCGGTGTGCTCGCGGTGAGGGGCACCCACTGGGTGTGCAGCACCGCGGCCCGGGTCTCGGCGGCCGGACGGACGGTCAGCGCGGTGATGTCCGCGACCGGGCTGCCGGACAGGTCGGTCAGTGTGGCGCGGTAGGTGTCGGTGCCGGTGCGGGCCAGGTGGACGCGGGCGGACGACACGCCGGTGGTGTGCACGGCGACGCCGGAGAAGGAGAACGGCAGCCGGACCCGCGTGTCGGGGGCGAGCAGGATCAGCGGCTGGAGTGCGGCGTCCAGGAGCGCGGGGTGGATGCCGAAGCGGGCGCCGTCGGGGACGGACACCTCGGCGTACAGTTCGTCCTCGCCCTGCCACAGCTCCCGCACGCCCCGGAACGCGGGTCCGTACTGGTATCCGAGTCCGGCGAGGAAGGCGTAGAACCCTTCGGGATCCACGGGTTCGGCGTTCCTCGGCGGCCAGTCGAGGCGCCCGGCCGTCACCCGGCCGCCGAGGGTTCCGGACGCGTGGCGGACCCAGCCGTCGCCGCTCTTGGAGTGCACGGTGACCGGGCTGCGGCCGGTGTCGTCCGGGGCGCCGACCGAGACCTGGATGTCCGTCGGTGCGTCCGTGAGCGTGAGGGGCAGGTGCAGGACGAGGTCGTCGAGGCTCCCGCCGGCCAGGGTGGCGAGTTCGAGGAAGGCGGTGCCCGGCAGCAGAATCGTTCCGTCGACGGCGTGATCGGCCAGCCAGGGGTGGGTGCGGGTGGAGACGCGGCCGCTGTGCACGGTGCTCCCGTCGGGCAGTTCCACGGTGGTGCCCGCCAGCGGGTGCCCGGTGCCGTGGTCGCCGGCCGCGGGGGTGAGCCAGTAGGTGCCGCGCTGGAAGGCGTAGCGCGGCAGCCTGACGCCGTGCGGGCGGTCGTGCGGCCAGGTCACGGCGACGCCCTGGACGTGGAGGCGGGCCAGGGCGGTGTGGAATTCCCCGACGGCGCCGTGGTCACGGCGCAGGGTGCCGGTGGCCACGCCGTCCAGTTCCGGTATCAGCACCGGGTGCGGGCTGACTTCCACGAACACCTCGTGGCCGTCGGCGGTGAGCCGGGCGGTGGCCAGGTCGAACCGTACGGGCTCGCGCAGGTTGCGGTACCAGTAGCCGGCGTCGAGGGCGGAGGTGCCGACCGGCTCGCCGGTGACCGTGGAGTAGAAGGGGATGGCCGCGGGCCGGGGCCGGATGTCCGCGAGGTCGGTCAGAAGCCGCTCGCGGACGGCCTCGACCTGCGCCGAGTGCGCCGCGTAGTCGACGGGGATGGCGCGGGCGCGTATGCCGTCCCTGGCGCAGGCCGTCAGCAGTTCGTCCAGGGCACCGGGTTCGCCGGACACGACGACGGTCGAGGCGGAGTTGACCACCGCGACGGTGATCCGGTCGCCCCAGGGGCCGAGGTAGCCGGCGGCGTCGTCCGCGGACAGCGCGACCGACACCATGCCGCCGTGTCCGGCCAGGGCGACCAGGGCCTTGCTGCGCAGGGCGACCACCTTGGCGGCGTCTTCCAACGACAACGCCCCCGCCACATACGCCGCCGCGATCTCCCCCTGCGAATGCCCGACCACCGCATCGGGCTCCACGCCATGAGCGCGCCAGAGTTCGGCCAGCGCGATCATCACCGCGAACAGGGCGGGCTGCACCACATCCACCCGCTCCAGCGAACCACCGCCGGTCAGCACCTCCACCAACGACCAGTCCGTATACGGCGCCAACGCCGCACCACAGGCATCGATCGCCTCCCGGAACACCGGCTCCGAGGCGTACAACTCCCCACCCATCCCCACCCACTGCGCACCCTGCCCCGGAAACACGAACACCGACCGGCCCAGCGGACGGGCCACCCCGGTGACCAGACCCGGTACCGAGCGGCCCTCGGCCAGGGCGTCCAGGGCCGCGGTGGTGCCCACCACCACCGCCCGGTGCTCGAACACGGTGCGGGCGGCCAGGGCGCCCCCGACCGCCGCCGGGCTCACCTCGGGATGTACGGCGGTGAAGGCGCCCAGCCGGCGCGCCTGCTCCCGCAACGCGGCCTCGGACCTGGCCGACAGCGGCCAGAGGACCTGGTCGTCCGCGCGGCCCCGTGGGGAGGGCGCGGCGGTGTCGGTCTCGACGGGCTGTTCGAGGATCACATGGGCGTTGGTGCCGCTGATGCCGAAGGCGGAGACGGCGGCGCGCCGTGGGCGCCCGGCCCCGGGCCAGGCGACCGGCTCGGTGAGCAGGCGGAGTGCGCCGGAGGCCCAGTCGACGTGCGGGGTGGGAGCGTCCACGTGGAGGGTCCGCGGCAGTTCGCCGTGCCGCATCGCCATGACCATCTTGATCAGGCCGGCCGCGCCGGCCGCCGCCTGGGTGTGGCCGATGTTCGACTTGACCGAGCCCAGCCACAACGGCTCGTCCCGCTCCTGGCCGTAGGTCGCCAGGAGTGCCTGCGCCTCGATGGGATCGCCGAGCGTGGTGCCGGTGCCGTGCGCTTCCACCGCGTCCACCTCGGACGGCTCCAGCCCGGCGTTGGCGAGGGCCTGGCGGATCACCCGCTCCTGGGAGGGGCCGTTGGGCGCGGTGAGGCCGTTGGAGGCGCCGTCCTGGTTGGTGGCGGAGCCGCGGACGACCGCCAGTATCTCGTGGCCGTTGCGGCGGGCGTCGGAGTAACGTTCCAGCAGCAGCAGGCCGGCGCCCTCGGCCCAGCCCGCCCCGTCGGCCGCGGCGGCGAAGGACTTGCTGCGGCCGTCGGGCGCGCTCGCCCCCTGCCGGGACATCTCGGTGAACAGCGTGGGTGCCGCGTTGACGGTGACGCCGCCGGCCAGGGCCAGGGAGCATTCACCCGAGCGCAGCGCCTGAGCGGCCAGGTGCAGGGCCACCAGGGACGACGAGCAGCCGGTGTCCAGGGACAGTGCCGGGCCGAGCAGGCCCAGCTGGTAGGCCAGCCGGCCGGACCCCACGCTCGACGCGGTGCCGGTGACCTGGTAACCCTCCAGGTCGTCGGGGACCGGCCCGGTGGCGTATCCGGTGGACCAGATGCCGGTGAACACGCCGGTGGGCGTGCCCTCCAGCGTGGTCGGGTCGATACCGGCGTGCTCGACGGTCTCCCACGCGGTCTCCAGCAGGATGCGCTGCTGCGGGTCCATGGCGAGCGCCTCGCGGGGCGATATCCCGAAGAACGCCGCGTCGAAGTCGCCGGCGGCGTCGAGGAAGCCGCCCTGGGACGTGCTCGACGTGCGGGGACGGCTGCCCGTCGGGTCGTACAGGCGGTCGATGTCCCATCCCCGGTCGGTGGGGAAGTCGCCGATCGCGTCCACTCCGTCCGCGACCAGCCGCCACAGGTCCTCGGGGGTGGTGACGCCTCCGGGGTAGCGGCAGCCCATGCCGATGATGGCGATCGGCTCGTCCGTCGCGGCGGTGGCCGGGGCCTGCGGCGCGTCCTGCTCACCGGTCTCGCCGGACAGGTGGGCGGCCAGCCGTGCCGGGGTGGGGTGGTCGAAGACGAGGGTGGCGGGGAGTTTCACCCCGAGCGCGGCGGTCAGGCGGTTGCGCAGTTCCACCGCGGTCAGCGAGTCGAAGCCCAGGTCCTTGAACGCCTGCCGGGGGTCGAGCCGTTCGGGGGAGGCGTGTCCCAGCACCCCGGCGACGTGGGTGGTGATCAGCTCCAGCAGGTCGGTGCCGCCGGCGGGGGGCGCGGGCCGGGGGGCCCGCGGCCGGCTGTGGGCCTCGGGCAGGTCCCGCAGCAGCCGGCTCGGCCGCGCGTGGGTGTAGGCGCGGGCGAACTGTGCCCAGTCGGCCTCGGTGACGACCGCGAGGGCCTGGTCGTGGTCGAGGACGTCCTGCAGCGCGTCCAGTGCCCGGTGCGGGTCCAGTTCGCCGAGGCCGAGCAGGGTGCGCTGGCGCTGCACGGACTCCAGGGCCGCCATGCCGGCTTCGGCCCAGATGCCCCACGCGACGGAGGTCGTGGCGCGGCCCCGGGCGCGGTGCTGTGCGGCCAGGGCGTCGAGGTAGGCGTTGCCGGCGGCGTAGGCCGCGCCGTGGCCGTCGCCCCAGACGCCCGCGGTGGAGGAGAACAGGACGAAGGTGTCGAGGTCCGGCAGGAGTTCCGCCAGGTTCGCCGCCCCGGCGACCTTGGCCTCGACGACCTCGGCGAACTCCGCCGGTGTCGTGTCGGCCAGCCGGGTCGCCCGTATCACGCCGGCGGTGTGGAAGACCGCGCGGATGTCGCCGACGCGCTCGACGAGGTCCCGCAGGGCGTCCCGGTCGGCCACGTCGCACGCCGCCACGGTCACCCGTGCCCCGGCTGCCTCGAGTTCGTGGGCGCGGGCTGAACATCATCACGGCCCTCGCCGACGACTGGGGCGTCCGGGACGACGTCGAGGGCGAGGTGACGGTCTGGGTGCTGGTCCACGGGGACGTCCACGATCCCGACGCGGGCCACCCGCACGACGCGTTCGCTACGCGCGTCACCCGGCCCAGGACGGGCAGGACACCGCTTCCGGACCTGGCGCTGCCGAGCGTGGCGGCGGCCTCCGGGACGGCCCTGTCGGGCGCGGCGGCCGGTGAGGTGGCACGCACTCACCTTTCCGCCGCCCATGACGCGTTGCCGCACGCGCTGCGCACGGGCATACCGGAGGCGGTCCTGCCGGGCGTACCGGACCCGGCACCGACGGGCGTACCGGATACGACGCTGACGGGCATGACCGGCCCGGACGTGTCCTTGTCCGGCCTGGCGGCCCCCGGACTGTCCCTGCCGGACCTGTCCGGCCTGGAATTCACCGACGCCTTCGAGGACTTGGACTGACCGCGCCCGGCACGGCGCCGGCCGCCCGCAGCGCCGGCGGACCCCGGCGAGCGACGACGGGCGCAGGCGCACACCGGCAGGCGTCCACGGGGGCACACCTGTACGTATCCACGGGCGGGCACCGGTGACACGGTCGGGAACCGGCGTGCCCCGGCCCGGTGTTCGGTCCGGCGTCGCCCTTCCCCCGTTCCCCCTCCCAGCCGTCGAGCGCCCGTGCGTTGTCCACAGGTTCCCGTCGGTCATGGTCCGAACGGCTAGGCTCCCGACGTACGAGAAGAGCCGTAACCGGGAGACACCCACCATGGCCAAGAAGCGCCCCCAGACGAAGGCCAAGCCGCAGCCGATCGACGGGGAGATCCCGGTTGTCGGCGCTCGTGAACCCTGCCCGTGCGGCAGCGGCCGGCGCTACAAGGCCTGTCACGGCCGGGCCGCCGCGCACGCCGTGACCGAGCTGGTGCAGCGCCCGTTCGAGGGACTGCCCGGCGAGTGCGACTGGGTCGCGCTGCGCGAGCTGGTCCCGGCCGCCACGGCCGAACTGACCCTGCGGGACGGACTGCCCGAGGGCGTCCCGTCGGTCACGCTCGCCACGGTGCTGCCGATGGCCTGGCCCGCGCTGCGCCGGGACGACGGCTCGGTCCTGCTCGGCCTGCAGAACGACACGGCGTCCGGCGACATCAGCCGCGACCTCGCCGACACCCTGCTGCGCGCCCTGGAGGCCGAGCCGGGCACCCCCGTGCAGGGCCGCCGCGCCCCCACCGCGGGTCCGCGGCTGCAGGACCTGCTGGACCCGGAGAGCGCTTTCCGGCCGGTCGTGCACAGCGGCTTCGAGTTCTGGGTGCCGGACGCGGAGAACGCCACCCCGGAGGTGGCCGCCTCCCTGGAGCGGGCCAACGCCGCGGCGATCCCGACCGTGCGGCTGTCCTCGGTGGACGCCGCCTACTGGTGCCAGACCCCGGAGAAGAACCACCTGCGCTGGGTCATGCCCCACCCGGAGGAGCAGCTTCTGGACGCTCTCGCGCGACTGCACGCGGCGGGCCGCTCCAGCCTCGGCGAGGGCACCCGGCTCGTGGGCTCCTTCCGTGCTCACGGCCTCACCGTGCCGGTCTGGGACCTGCCGAGCGGAATCTCGGCCAAGGACGTGGAGCAGCCGGCCGCCGAGTTCGGCGAGCGTCTCGCCGCCGCCCTCGCCGTGACGGAACCGCTCACCCCGGAGGAGCGCCGGGCCCGTGGCGGACTGACCAACCGCCAGGTCACGCTCAGCTGACGCGCCGTACGCGGGGAGGCACGGCCGGCCGGCGGGCGGGCCGTGCCACCGGGCCGCGCGGAGCGTGAGACACGTCACAACTCGGCGCTTCTCCCGGAAAATCGGTGTCCGAATCGGCAAGACCGAATTTGCGAACCGCCGATCTCTTGTTACCGTTCCTGTAGCCCGGTTGCTGGTGCATCCCCCGTCGCCAGCAACCGGGCCTTTCCATGCCCGCGGCCACGCCCCCGGCCGTCTCCGCACCGGTGGACGGAGCCGAGCGGGGCGTCAACTTCCCGGGATGCCTCAGGTGTTGCTGCCCGAGCGCAGCAGCAGCGCGCCGTCCCCGCCCCGCTCGGCGAACTCGGTGACGGCCGTGTAGGCGTCCGGCCGGTCCCGGAGGCGTTCGCGTGGTGTCTCGCAGGTCGCCGGCTCGTCGCCGGTCCCCGTGGCGCAGCGCATCTGCACCGTCCGGCCGCCCGGCCCCATCAGGCTCAGCAGCGAATCCAGCGATCTGCCGGTGGCGTTGCGGTAGTAGGTGCGCGCCCAGGTGTCCTCGCCCCGCGTCAGCACACAGGTCTGGGCCTCGATGCCGTCCGGCGAGGTGAGCGCCGGACCGCAGCGCGCGGCGGTGGCGAGCCCGGTGCCGAGCAGGAAGGGAGAGCGTTGGGCGTCGTGCGCGCCGGTCTTGGCGTCGGCCCGGGAAGCGGCCGGTACGGCGGTCCGGCCGGCGTCGCCCACCTGTCCCGCGGACGCCACGGTCAGCGGCAGCGCGGCCACGGCGGCAATGGCCCCGAGGGCGAGCAGCAGCCGCGGCCCGCGAGGGCGCTGCCCGCGGTGGCGCGGCTGTGGGGCGCGGTGGCCACCGGATCGACGCGACATGCCCGGAAGATAACGAGCGGGCGGGCCCGGCCCGCCCCAGCCGCGCCCGACACCCCTACAACTCCGGCGCGCTCACACCCGTACGAGTGAGGGCGTCGACCACGGCGTCCACCACGGCCTCCACATCGGGCACCCAGGGCACGGCCGAGCCGGGCAGCGGGGCGCGCTCCCAGCGGACGGTGCCCTGGCCGGTCTCGGACGGGGGCAGGGCGAGATAGCCGCCCGTGCCGTGGAAGCGCAGGGAGCCGGGGACGAAGTCCTTGGCGTAGAGCAGTTCGCCGAGCTGCTCCATGGAGTACGGCTTCACCAGCAGCGCCCAGCGGGTGGGCGAGGCGACCACCGGGCCGAGCCGCATGCCGCGCCGGTCGAGCAGGGCGAGGGCGCGGGAGGCGGCGAGGGCCGGCAGGCTGACCGCGCAGGGCGCCCGGTCCCCGGTCGCCAGGATGACCGGAGCGCTCGGCCGGTTGGTCCACCACCAGCGCACCATGCGCGCGTCGGTGGTCGCGGCGAGCAGTCCCGGGTCGAAGGGGTGGGCGCCGGGCACCGTGCACTCCGGGTCGGGGCAGGCGCAGCGGGCCCGCCCCTGCGGGTCCGGCGCCACACCGGGGAGTACCGGCCACTGCCATTCCGTCGCGAAGGTCAGGGCCGCGCCGAGCAGCTCGGGCTTCCCGCCGTTCCGCCTGGACAGGAGCCTGCGTCGCCTTCCGAGGATCTCGCGCATGAGCGCTCGTTCCTTTCCGTTGCACCGCTGGCAACACCGTGGGCTACATCACACCATGTGTCGATCACTTCACTGTGCGTACCTGATGGCGCATCACACCCCGCGCACGGCATGGGTACCCCAAGGGGGTCGAGCGTGGGCCGCGTCCGCGTCCATAGTGCGTCCATCAAAAGCACGGACGCGGCGTGGGGTGGCGAAGTCTGGCGTTTTGCCGTCGCGCGTGTTTCTCTCCGCCTCCGCCACGGGAGGATGGGGCTCGGTCGTCGGTGGCTATGACGCCCGGGTCCGTCGCCAGGTTCCGGGTGGCCCCCAACCACCCCTGGCCTTCTCCGAGTACGTACCCATCACGACCGTTGTGACGCTCCGTGGAGCAAGGCCAGTCGACCGCAATGCACCGATACCTAAGGCAGTTTTCAGCCAACTTGGCGGTAAGGCAAGGGGTTCGGGCAAAACCTCTCCGTCCCCTTGGACACCAGGAATCCCGGCAGGACAATGCTGGACATCCCCTCACGAGTGCGTGTACATGTGGAGACACTGCTAGCGGCGCAGAATGACATGGGGGTTTGCGATGCTTTCCAGCAATACGCGCCGGTCTGGAAGCCGGACACCATGAACGCCCCGCACCCTCCGAAAGTGGCCGGAATCGATTCAACAGTTCCCACGCCTGCCCACACTGCGACGCCAGTCCCTCCCGCCCCCGGCGCCCCTTCCGTCCCGGGCGCCGCCGCCGTCCCCGCGCCCCACTCGCCCGCCCCGGGCACCCTGCTCCAGGACCGGCTGGCCGGGTGGGTCTCCGACCTCACGACCCTCCACGAACTCACCGAGCGCCTCTCGCGCACCAGCGCGCTCGACTCCGCCCTGCACGAGCTGCTGCGCGCCGGAGCCGCCCTGTTCTTGGTGCCGGCATCGTTCTGGGCGTCCACCTTCTTGATCAGGTGGTCGTCGACG
>NZ_JACBWZ010001180.1 GCF_013870595.1 Streptomyces sp. WELS2
GCCGCCATACGCCGGCCGCCCCCGGTTTCCGGCGCGGCTACCCGGCGGGGTCCAGGACGACCGGCAGCTCCGCCAGGCCGCGGAAGGCGGGGAAGGGCACCTGAAGCCACCGTGGCCCGGCGGCCGGGTCGGCCAGGGCCATCCGGGGGAACCGCTCGAACAGCAGCGTCAGGGCGAGCTGTGTCTCCAGCCGGGCCAGCGGGGCGCCCAGGCAGTAGTGGCTGCCGTGCCCGAAGCCGAGGTGGGCGTCCTGCGCGTTGCCGGGCCGCCGCACGTCCAGTTCGTCGGGGGAGTCGAACTTGGCCGGGTCGCGGTTGGCCGAGCTGAGCGCGATCTGGACCAGGGCGCCCTTGGGGATCAGGGTCCCGCCGTACTCCACGTCCTCGGTCGCGTAGCGGAAGGTCGCGGTCTCCACCGAGCCGTCGTAGCGCACCAGTTCCTCGACCGCCGCGCGGATCAGCTCCGGGTTCTCCCGTACGGCCTGCCACTGCTCGGGGTGGCACAGCAGATGGTGCACGGCGTTGCCGATGAGGTACGCGGTCGTCTTGTGGCCCGCGAACATCAACAGGAAGGCCGTGGAGACCAGTTCGTTCTGGGTGAGCGCGCCGTCCGCGCCGTCCCGCGCCGCGATCAGCGCGCTCAGCAGGTCGTCGTCCGGGCGGTCCAGCTTCGCGTCGATCAGCTCGGTGAAGTACCCGTGCAGGTCCTCCTCCGCCTGCTGCTGGGCCCGCTTGAACTCCTCGCCGAAACCGGTCTGCGCCACCGTGGTCGACAGCCGCTGCATCCGCGACCGGTCCGCGGCCGGCACACCCAGCAGATCGCAGATCACGATGATCGGCAGCGGGAACGCGAACGCGGCCAGCAGGTCGACGGGTTCCCGGGGCGGGCACGCGTCGAGCAGCTCGCGGACGATCTGCTCGATGCGCGGCCGCAGCGCCTGCACCCGCCGCGGCGTGAAAGCCGAGTTGACCAGCCTGCGCAGCCGGGTGTGCTTGGGCGCGTCGGAGTTGAGCATGTTGTCGTCCAGCGCGATGGACGAGTCCCCGAAGATCCTCCGGTAGGCGTCCATGGCCCCGTACATGTCCTTGCTCAGCCGCGGGTCCGACAGCGCGGCCCGCGCGTCCTCGTACCGGGTGATCAGATACGTCTCGTTGCCGTGCGGCGGTCTCATCGGGCAGACCGGTGCCTCGGCGCGCAGCCGGGCGTACACGGCGTGGGGATCGCGGCGGAACTCGGGGGTGCACCGCTCGGCCGCGGCGACGGCCTCCTGCGTGGTGGTCACGGACGGCTCCTGAGGTCGAAGACAGCTTGGGCGTTTCCGCCGAGGATGAGCTGCTGGGACGCCTTGTCGAGCGGCAGCTTCTCGACCATGTGGACGAAGTCCTCCAGCGGCGCGGCCATCGGCGGCGAGTCGGTGCCGAACAGCATCCGCTCCGGCCCCAGCACCTCCGCGTTCAGGCTCAGGTGCGCCGCGCTGAACGGACTGGTGTCGACGTACATGCGCCGCAGGGCGGCGGCGGGCCGAGGGCGG
>NZ_JACBWZ010001181.1 GCF_013870595.1 Streptomyces sp. WELS2
GCGGTCGTCCACGCGGCCGGCACGACCGACACCGCGCCGCTGGCCGACACGGACCTCGGCCTGCTCACCCGGCTCACCTCCGCCAAGGCGCTCGGCGCACACCACCTGGACGACCTGTTCCGGGACACCGACCTGGACGCGTTCATCCTCTTCTCCTCCGGCGCCGGTGTCTGGGGCGGCGGCGGACAGGGCGCGTACGCGGCGGCCAACGCCTTCCTCGACGCGCTCGCCCAGCGACGCCGGGCCCGTGGACGTACCGCCCTGTCGGTGGCCTGGGGTCTGTGGGGCGGCGGCGGAATGGCCGACGGCGAGGTCGGCGACCGGATCCTCAGCCGGGGCGTCCGGGTCATGAACCCCGACCAGGCGGCCGCCGCGCTGATGTCCGCCACGGCCGGCACGGACCCGACCAGGGTCGTCGCCGACATCGACTGGGAGGTCTTCGCACCCCAGTTCACCGCCGTACGGCACGCCCCGCTGCTCTCCGACCTCCCCGAGGTACGGGCGGCGCTGGCCGAGCCCGACGGCGCGGCGGGACCCTCCGCGGACACCGCCTCCTCGGCGCTGCTCGACGGGCTGACCGAGGCGGAGCAGTACCAGGCCATGCTGGACCTGGTCCGCGCGCAGGCCGCCGCGGCACTCGGTCACAGCACACCGGACGCCGTCGATGCCGACCGCGCCTTCCGTGAACTGGGCTTCGACTCGATGATGGCCGTCGAGCTGCGGAACCGGCTGAACACGGCGACCGGGCTGCGGCTGCCGAGCACGGTCGTCTTCGACCACCCGTCGGCCGCCTCCCTCGCGCGGTTCGTCCGCGCCCGTCTGCTGGGGCTGTCCGAGGACCCGGCCGGGGAAGTGGAGCCCTCGCCGCTGACGCTCGCGGGCGGCACCGACGCCGACGCCGAGCCGGTGGCGATCGTGGGGATGGGGTGCCGGTTCCCCGGTGGCGTGGGCTCGCCAGAGGACCTGTGGCGGCTGGTCGCCACGGGAACGGACGCGGTGTCGGGCTTCCCGGCGGACCGTGGCTGGGATCTGGAGGGGTTGTACGACCCGGATCCGGACGCGGTGGGCAAGTCGTACACGCGTAACGGTGGTTTCCTGTATGACGCGGCGGAGTTCGACGCGGGGTTCTTCGGGATCTCGCCGCGTGAGGCGCTGGCGATGGATCCGCAGCAGCGGTTGCTGCTGGAGACGTCGTGGGAGGCGTTCGAGCGGGCGGGTATCGATCCGGCGTCGCTGCGGGGCAGCCGTACCGGCGTCTACGTCGGCGCCATGGTCCAGGACTACGGCCACCGCCTGCACCAGGGCACGGCCGAGACGGAGGGCCACATCCTGACCGGCACCACGGGAAGCGTGGTCTCGGGCCGGCTGTCGTACACGTTCGGCCTGGAGGGCCCGGCCGTCACCGTCGACACCGGATGCTCCTCCTCCCTGGTCACCCTCCACCTCGCGGTACGCGCCCTGCGCAGCGGTGAATGCTCCCTGGCCCTGGCGGGCGGCGTCACCGTCATGCCGACCCCCGGCCCCTTCATC
>NZ_JACBWZ010001182.1 GCF_013870595.1 Streptomyces sp. WELS2
GCCAGGTGGCGGGCTGGTCGTACTGGATGAAGTGCGCGGACCACATCTGGTGCTGGCCGCCGCCCGCGGCTACAAGCTGCTCACCCCCGGCGAGGCCCGCGCCCTGAACCCCGCCCTGCGCGGCGACTTCACCGCCGCCCTGTACTGCGAGCGGGACGCGGCCGTGGAGCCCCGTACCGCCCAGCTCGCCCTGCGCGCGGAGCTGCTGAGGTCGCCGAACTACACCTTCCTGCCCGGCCGGGAGGTGCGCGACGTGACCGGCGCCGGCACCGTCCGCGACGACCACGGGGACACCCACCACGCCGACGCCGTCGTGCTGTGCACCGGCGCCTGGCTCGGCGGGCTCGTCCGCGAACTGGCCGGCCCGGACCTGCCGGTGCGCCGCGTCCGCCTCCAGATGATGCAGACCGACCCGCTCGGCGAGCCGCTGACCACCTCCGTCGCCGACGCCGACAGCTTCCGCTACTACCCGGCGTACGCCTCGAAGGCGCTGGACGAGCTGAACGCCCGCCAGCCGCAGCCGGAGACCGCCGCCGCGCACCGGATGCAGCTGCTCATGGTCCAGCGCGCCGACGGCGGACTGACCATCGGCGACACCCACGAGTACGAGCACCCCTTCGCCTTCGACACCGTCGAGGAGCCCTACGAGCACCTCACCGGCGTCGTGGAGTCCCTCCTCGGCCGGCCGCTGCCGCGCGTGCGGCACCGCTGGGCGGGCGTGTACGCGCAGTGCACCGACCCCGGCAAGGTCGTCCACCGCCGGAAGGTGCACGAGGGGGTGTGGCTGGTCACCGGGCCCGGCGGGCGCGGCATGACCTGCGCCCCCGCGATAGCCGAGACCACCGCGAACGAACTGGGCTGGTGAGCACCCCCATGACACCCGTCACCCCGAACACCCCGGGCGGCGACGGCATCCGCCTCGTCGTCCTCGACATGGCCGGCACCACCGTCGCCGACGGCGGCCTGGTCGAGCGCGCCTTCGCCGCCGCGGCCGCCGAGCTGGGCGTCGAGCCGGGCTCCGCCGAGCACGCCGAGCACCTGGCCTACGTCCGCGCCACCATGGGCGAGTCCAAGATCTCCGTCTTCCGCCACCTCTTCGGCGACGAGGACCGCGCCCGGCGCGCCAACACCGCCTTCGAGGAGGCGTACGGCGCCCTGGTCGACCAGGGCCTGATCGCACCGGTCCCCGGCGCCCGCGAGGCCATCGAGGAACTGACCGCGGCCGGCCGTACCGTCGTCCTCACCACCGGCTTCGCCCGGGTCACCCAGGACGCCGTCCTGGACGCCCTCGGCTGGCGCGGCCTGGTGCCGCTCACCCTGTGCCCGGCCGACGCCGGCGGGCGCGGGCGGCCGTACCCGGACATGGTGCTGGAGGCGTTCGTCCGCACCAAGGCGGCCGACGACGTACGGCAGATCGCGGTGGCCGGCGACACGTCGTACGACGTGCTCAGCGGCGTACGCGCCGGGGCTGCCAGCCCTGGAGCACGGCCTTGAACTGCTTGCTGGTCCGGCCCCAGTCCGCGGC
>NZ_JACBWZ010001183.1 GCF_013870595.1 Streptomyces sp. WELS2
TGGCGGCCCTGGCCGGCACCCCGTCCGCCGAGCTGCCCGGCGCGGTCTGGGCGGACCTGGTACGACGCCGCTACCTGGTCCGGGACGACGCGACCATGCTGGTCCTGACGCCCGGGGCCGGCGGGGCGCGAGGGGCGGGTGAGGAGGCGAAGTCCGTCTGATTCCGGACCTGATGGCACCGAAGCGGTGTGCACGCGCCCGGTGACGCGATGTACTGGACCGGGACCGCCCCAGGCAAGGCCGACCAGTCTGGAGACCGTCGTGACCGTCACCGACCGTATCGCCCTCGACCCCTTCGGCTCCGACATCGCCGCGGAGAGCGCCCGGCTGCGCGCCCTCGGCCCCGTCGTACCCGTGGAGCTGCCCGGCGGCATCCCCGCCTGGGCCCCCACCGGCTACGACCCCCTCAAAACGCTCATCCTCGACCCCCGGGTCAGCAAGGACGCCCGCCGGCACTGGCGGCTGTGGCCGGAGCTGGACAGGCATCCGTCCTGGGGCTGGATGGCCAACTGGGTGGGCGTGGTCAACATGCTGACCACCTACGGCACCGACCACACCCGGCTGCGCAGGCTGGTGGCGCCGAGCTTCACCCACCGGCGCACCGAGGCGATGCGGTCCCGGGTGGCCGCGCTGACGGACGAGCTGCTGGAGGCGCTCGAGGCCGCGGGGACCGGCGGCGGCGTGGCCGACCTGCGGGACGGGCTCGCGCATCCCCTGCCGATGCGGATGATCTGCGAACTGCTCGGCGTACCGGAGGGGTTACGGGTGGACGCGGGACGTCTCATCTCCGACTTCATGAACACCTCCGACCCGAGCCCCGAGTTCGCGGCCTCCGTACGCGAACGCGTCGGCTCGGTGCTCGGCGCGCTGATCGCGTACCGGCGGGCCCACCCGGGCGACGACATCACCACGGAGCTGATCCGGGTGCGGGACGAGGACGGCGACCGGCTCTCGGACGAGGAGCTGCTGCACACGCTGCTGCTGGTGGTCGGCGCCGGGTTCGAGACCACCGTCAATCTCATCGGCAACGCGGTGGTCGCCCTGCTGACGGATCCGAAGCAGCTGGCCGGGGTGCGCGCCGGGGAGATCGGCTGGGGCGCGGTGATCGACGAGACGCTGCGGGTGCATCCGTCCGTCGCCGCGCTGCCGTTGCGGTTCGCGGTGGAGGAGCTGACGGTCGCGGGGGTGACGATTCCGGCCGGGGACGCGATCATCACGACGTACGCCGCCTCCGGTCTGGACCCGGCGCACTACGGCCCGGACGCGGCCGTCTTCGACGCGGCGCGGGCGGCCGAGGACCATCTGGCGTTCGGCATCGGCGTGCACCGCTGCATCGGGGCACCGCTGGCCCGGCTGGAGGCGCTGACCGCGCTGCCCGCCCTGTTCTCCCGCTTCCCCGCCCTGCGCCTGGCCTGCCCGCCCGGCGAACTGCGCCACGTGCCCTCGTTCATCTCCCACGGCTGGCAGGAGATCCCGGTGCGGCTGGGAGGTTGAGGAGCGGCGCCCCGGCAGAACGGGCGGCAC
>NZ_JACBWZ010001184.1 GCF_013870595.1 Streptomyces sp. WELS2
GAACTGGTGCAGCGGGAGGCCGCCCGGGTGCTGGAGTACCCCGACGGGCAGCAGGTGCCGCCGCGCGCCACGTTCAAGGAGCTGGGCTTCGACTCGCTGATGTCGGTGGAACTGCGTGACGCGCTGGCCGCGGCGACCGGACTGCGGCTGCCGGGCGGCCTGCTCTTCGACCACCCGACACCCGACGCCCTGGTCGAGCGGCTGGACACGCTCCTGGCCGGGACGCGGCGGGCACAGACGCCGGAGCCGGCCCGGCCCGGCGACTCCCAGGAGCCGATCGCCGTCGTCGGCATGGCCTGCCGCTTCCCGGGCGGCGTGGGCTCACCCGAGGACCTGTGGCGCCTGCTGGTCGAGGAACGGGACGCCGTGTCCGGCTTCCCGGCCGACCGCGGCTGGAACCCGGAGCTGTACGACGCCGATCCCGGGCGCAGCGGGCACAGCACCGTGCGCGAGGGCGGCTTCCTGGACGACGCCGCCTGGTTCGACAACGGCTTCTTCGGTATCTCGCCCCGCGAGGCGCTCGCGATGGATCCGCAGCAGCGGCTGCTGCTGGAGACCGCGTGGGAGGCCGTCGAACGGGCCGGCCTGGACGCGGAGGGCCTGCGCGGCAGCCGTACCGGCGTGTTCATCGGCGCCACGGCGCTCGACTACGGTCCGCGGATGCAGGACGCCCCGGACAGCGTCGAGGGCCATGTGCTCACCGGGACGACCCCGAGCGTGCTGTCCGGGCGCATCGCCTACCAGCTGGGGCTGGTCGGTCCCGCGGTGACCGTGGACACCGCCTGCTCCTCCTCGCTCACCGCCCTCCACCTAGCGGTGCGTTCGCTGCGGTCGGGCGAGTCGGCGCTGGCCCTGGCGGGCGGTGTGACGGTGATGTCGTCGCCGGGCATGTTCGTGGAGTTCTCCCGCCAGCGCGGGCTGGCCGGCGACGGCCGGTCCAAGGCGTTCGCGGCCTCGGCCGACGGCACGTCCTGGGCGGAGGGCGTCGGTCTGCTGGTGGTCGAGCGGCTCTCGGACGCCGTGCGCAACGGCCACCGGGTGCTCGCCGTGGTCCGCGGCACCGCGATCAACCAGGACGGCGCCAGCAACGGCCTCACCGCGCCCAACGGCCCCTCGCAGGAGCGGGTCATCCGGGCGGCCCTGGCGGACGCGGGGCTCGCTCCCGGCGACGTCGACGCGGTCGAGGCCCACGGCACCGGCACCCGGCTCGGCGACCCCATCGAGGCCGAGGCGGTCATCGCCACCTACGGGCAGGACCGCCCGGAGTCGGCCCCGGTACGGCTCGGCTCGCTGAAGTCGAACATCGGGCACGCCCAGGCCGCGGCGGGCGTCGGCGGCGTGATCAAGATGATCGAGGCCATGCGGCACGGCCTGCTCCCGCGCACCCTGCACGTGGCGGAGCCCACGCCGCTGGTCGACTGGTCGGCGGGCGCCGTGTCCCTGCTGACCGAGCCGGCCGAGTGGCCGGACACCGGCCGGCCGCGGCGCGCCGCCGTCTCCTCCTTCGGCATCAGCGGCACCAAC
>NZ_JACBWZ010001185.1 GCF_013870595.1 Streptomyces sp. WELS2
CAGCAGTCCGAGCAACTGCGGGGCACAGGCCACGGTGACCGTCGTCTTCCTGCTGCTCGGCGGCGCCCCGGGCGTCCGTGCCCTGGTCCCCGCCCTCCGTCCCGTCCGCTCCCTCCCGCAAAGGCTCGCCCATGCCCTCACCACCCGCTGAGTCCACGGCGCCCGGCCCGGCCCCGTGGATCGCCATGTACCACTCGGTCGGCGACCCCTGCGACGACCCGTACCGCGTCACCGTCTCCCCCGCCCGGCTGGAGCGGCAGTTGCGCTGGCTGGCCGGGCGCGGGCTGCGCGGGGTGTCGGTGGCCGAGCTGCTGGCCGCCCGGGACCGGGGCGAGGGGAGGGACCTGGTGGGTCTCACCTTCGACGACGGGTATGCCGACTTCCTCGCCAACGCCCTTCCGCTGCTGTCCCGTTGGGGGTGCACGGCCACCCTGTTCGTGCTGCCCGGCAGGCTCGGCGGCGACAACGCCTGGGATCCGCTGGGCCCGCGCAAGCCGCTGCTGGCCGCCGACGGCATCCGGCGGGCCGCCGCCGCGGGCGTGGAGATCGGCTCGCACGGTCTCACCCACGTCGATCTCACCCGGGCCGACGACCTCCGGCTGAAGGCCGAGACGGTCGAAAGCCGGGCCGCGCTGGAGGAGTTGACGGGCGTCCCGGTGGGCGGCTTCTGCTATCCGTACGGCGCGGTCGACCGGCGCGCGGTGGCGGCCGTGCGGGAGGCCGGGTACGGCTACGCGTGCGCCGTCGACCCCGGGGAGCTGACCGGCCGGCACGCCCTGCCGCGGGTGCACATCGGGCAGGACGACACCGCCGTACGCCTGCTGCTGAAACGCGGGCTGCACCGGTGGCGCCGACGGCCGGTGGAGGGACTGCGGTGAGGGTCCTGCACATCATCACCGGGCTCAAGGTGGGCGGCGCCGAGCAGCAACTGCGGCTGCTGCTGCGGCATCTTCCCGTGGAGTGCGAGGTGGTGACGCTGACCGATCCGGGGCCGGTGGCCGACGGGCTCGTGGCCGACGGGGTGCGGGTGACCCACCTCGGCATGACCGGCAACCGCGATCTGAGCGCGCTGCCCCGGCTGACCGGGCTCATCCGGCGCGGCCGGTACGACGTGGTGCACACCCACCTGTACCGGGCCTGCCTGTACGGCCGGATCGCCGCCCGGCTGGCCGGGGTGCGGGCCGTCGTCGCCACCGAGCACTCGCTCGGGGACACCCAGACGGAGGGCCGGCCGCTCACGGCGGGGGTGCGCGCGCTGTATCTGCTGGGCGAGCGGCTGGGCCGGACCACCGTCGCGGTCTCCCCGGCGGTCGCCGTCCGGCTGGCCCGCTGGGGCGTGCCCGAGCCGCGCATCACGGTCGTGCCCAACGGCATCGACCTCGCCCGGTTCGCCTTCGACCCGGCGGCCCGCCACCGCGCTCGGACCCGACTGGGCTTGAGCGAGGGGGCGTTCGTGATCGGCGGTATCGGCCGGCTGGTCCCCGGCAAGCGCTTCGACGTGCTGGTGCACGCGCTGGCCGGGC
>NZ_JACBWZ010001186.1 GCF_013870595.1 Streptomyces sp. WELS2
CGCGCGGGCTGCCGGGCGCCCAGGTCGCCGTGACGACGGCCGTAGGGGCGCCCTCGGCGGCGTACCGGGCGAGGAGCCCGCCGGCGAGGAGCGCCTCGTCGTCCGGGTGGGCGAACACGGCGAGCAGACTGGGCGGCACGGCTTCCTCCAGGACGTCCGGGGGCCTCTCGGCGGTCCCGGCCGCCTCCGCCGCCGGGACCGGCTCCATGGTCACATCCCGCCCCGGTGCCAGGTGTGGAAGTACCCCGCCGCACCGGTGCGGCGGCCCTCCGTGACGTCCGCCGGGCGTGGCCGGGGCGCCGGTGTGCTCAGCGCGTGCCGGTTGCGGCCGCGTCGTCGCCGAGTCCCAACTCCCGGTCGCCGAGCGGGGCGAAGAAGCGTTCCACGTCGGTGTCGGTGACCTCGGCGAGGGCCGCGGGGGACCAGCGCGGACGGCGGTCCTTGTCGATGATCTGCGCCCGGATGCCCTCGACCAGGTCGGGGCTGCGCAGGGCGGCACAGGAGACGCGGTACTCCTGGTCGAGGACCCGCTCCAGCGAGCCGAGGCGCCGGGCGCGGCGGATCGCGGCCAGGGTGACCTTGAGCGAGGTGGGCGACTTGGCGAGCAGGGTCTCGGCCGCCTCCTTCGCCTCCGGGCCGCCGTGGGCGAACAGCCGCGCGACGATCTCCTCGACGGTGCCGGCGGCGTAGCAGGCGTCGATCCAGGCGCGCTGACCGGACAACGCCCCACCCGGCGCCCGCTGTTCGTGCCGGGCCAGAGCGTCGGCCACGGGGCGGGCGGCGAGGTCCGCCAGGAAGGCGGGCAGGGACTCGGAGGGCAGGTAGTGGTCGGCGAGCCCGCAGAGCAGGGCGTCCCCGGCGCCGATCCCGGTGCCCGTCAGCGCGAGGTGGGTGCCCAGTTCGCCGGGGGCGCGGCCGAGCAGGTGGGTGCCGCCGACGTCGGGGACGAAGCCGATGCCGGTCTCGGGCATGGCGATCCGCGAGCGTTCCGTGACGACGCGGACGCCGCCGTGTGCGGAGACACCGACCCCGCCGCCCATGACGATGCCGTCCATGACGGCGACGTACGGCTTGGGGTAGCGGGCGATACGGGCGTTGAGGCGGTACTCGTCGCGCCAGAACGCGGCGGAGGCGGTGCCGTCGCCGTCGCGGGCGTCGTCGTGGACGGCGCGGATGTCGCCGCCCGCGCACAGGCCGCGCTGCCCCGCGCCGGTGATGACGACGGTCTCCACGGCCGGGTCGTGTTCCCAGGCGGTGAGGGCCTCGTCGATGCGGCGGACCATGGCATGGTTCAGGGCGTTGAGCGCCTCGGGCCGGTTGAGCGTGAGGTACGCGGCCCGTCCCTCCGTGCGCAGCAGGACGGGTTCGGCGGTGCCGGGCGCGTCGGTCCGCGCGCTGCCGGTCATCCGGACGCCTCCGTCAGGCCGCCGGTCACGATGTCACGCATGATCTCGTCGCTTCCTTCCGGTCGGGTGCACCCACGGTCGCGAACGATCTTCTCAGTGCCGCGCGCCGGGCCGGCG
>NZ_JACBWZ010001187.1 GCF_013870595.1 Streptomyces sp. WELS2
CGGGTGAACACCGCGACGGTGCGTCCCGGGACGGTGAAGGTGCCTGTAGCGGCCGTGTAGGAGGACGACTTCACGGTGTCGTCGGAGCCGGTGGCCTGGACGGGGTGGAGGGTGTAGGGGGTGCCGGCGAGGGCGGTGATGTGCTGTTCCTGCCGCTGCGGGGTGGCGTTGAAGACGACGACGAGGTTGCCGAGTCTCATGGTGATCACGCCGGGGGTCTCGTCCGTGCCGGACAGCGGGAAGGAGAGGCGGTCCTGGACGTCGGTGGTGGTGGCCAGGGAGAAGTCCTTCTCGGTGGTCCGGATCCGCAGCAGGTCCCGGTAGGCGGCCGAGGCCCCGGTGATCTGCGGACAGCCGGCCTTGACGGTGGTGAGCAGCGGCCGGGCGTGGTCCCACTTGGAGTGGTTGTCGGCGGCCGGGGGCAGTCCGCGGCCGAAGCCGTTGCCGTCGGCGCAGTCCCAGTGGATGGCGTTGAACCAGTCCCCGCTGTCGAAGGAGTTGCGGTCCAGGGACTTGGAGCGCAGCAGGTCGCTGCCCGCCTGGGAGAGTGCCGGGCCCTGGGAGAGGGTGGCGGTGGCCATGGCCAGGACCTGCATCCGGGCCCGGTCACCCGGGGACGTGTCGCGGGGCAGTTTGTAGGCCAGGGCGTCGAACAGCGACTCGTTGTCGTGCGCGTCCGCGTAGGCGAGGGCGTCTCCGGGGGCGTCGGCGTATCCGGCGGGCGCACCGTTGTAGTCCACCCGCGCACCCGTGACCGGCTTGCCGCCGCTGTCGGTGAAGCGGTACTTGGCGAGGTTCCCGGTGAGCCCGATCTTGATCAGGTCCTGGTAGTGCAGCAGCCGGGCCTTCTGCTCCTCCTTCGTGCCGTTGGCGGGGGAGGTGTTGGGGTCGGTGTACAGGCCGGAGGCGAAGCCCTGCACGCCCGGGTCGGCGTCGAAGGGGGTGCCGCCGCGTACCGCGTCGCGGGCCCGGTCGGAGAAGGTGGCGATACCGGTCCCGGCCATGTTCTTCTGCGTGGCCTGCACGAACCGGGCGTCGTCGGCGACCTCGCCGAAGTTCCACCCCTCCCCGTACAGGATGATCTTCTTGCCGTCCACGCCGTCCTTCGCCGGGGTCAGCGCGTCCAGGGCCTTGCGGACGGCGAGGATGTTGGCCTTGGGATGGTGGCCCATCAGGTCGAAACGGAACCCGTCGACCTTGTACTGCTTCGCCCAGGTGACGACCGAGTCCACCACCAGCTTGCCCATCATCGCGTTCTCCGGCGCGGTGTTGGCACAACACGTGCTGCTGGCCACCGACCCGTCCGCCAGCAGCCGCTGGTAGTAGCCCGGCACGATCCGGTCCAGCACCGAGGTGTCCGCCTGCCCGCTCGCCGCCGTGTGGTTGTACACCACGTCCATCACGACCCCGAGCCCGTCCTGGTTCAGCGCCTGCACCATCCGGCGGAACTCCACCGTGCGGGCCGGACCATCGGGATCGGTGGCGTACGAACCCTCCGGAACCGTGTAGTGGTACGGGTC
>NZ_JACBWZ010001188.1 GCF_013870595.1 Streptomyces sp. WELS2
CGCGGGACCGGCCGGGAGCAGGGCGCTCACCAGCGCCGCCGCCAGCAGTGCCGTGCCGCGTCTGACTCGTCCTGTGCTCATCCACGCCTCATCTCGTCCGGGTCGCGCGTGACATGTGCTGGGACGAGTGTGAAGTGAGCGCGGACGCAAGGGAGTCGGCCACCGCTGACGGGAAGCCGCCCTGGCGGGTTCCCGTCAGCGGTGGCCCGGACGGCCGCCGCCACCGTCCGCGCCCGCCGCGCGTGTTATCCGGCGTGACTCGCCAAGCACCCTCCGTACCATGGGGCTTGCACGAGCGACACGCGGAACGAGGGGGAGCGGGCGGCGCCATGGACGACGGACTGCTGGAGTTCAGGACCGAGGACGGCGCGGTCGTCGTGGTGGACGGCGTCAACGCCAGATCGGGCGCCCGCCTCGTGTCGCGCGGCGACGGCCCGGCGCAGGCCGCGCGCACCTTCGAGGGCGCGCTGGACAGCGTACGGGCGGCGGCGGCCGCGGCGCTGCGGGTCTTCCGGGACGGCAGCCTGCGCCCCGACGCGGTGGAGATCGAGTTCGGCGTACGGCTGTCCGCCGAGGCGGGCGCGGTCATCGCCAAGGGGTCCGCCGAGGGGCACCTGGTGGTCAAGCTCAGCTGGTCCCCGGAGCGGTCCGAGCCGGCGCCGGCCGTGCCACAGCGGAACGTGCCGGGGCAGAGCGCGTCGGCCCCGGAGCCCGGGAGCCGGTGATGCGCGGGCCCGCCTGGCAGGCCCGGGTCTCCTGCGGCGACTCGGTGGGGGCCGGCTTCCTGGTGACCGGCCGCCTGGTGCTCACCTGCGCCCACGTCGTCCACGGCCGGGACACGGTGACGGTCGGCTTCCCGCACGCCCGGGAGCTGGGCGAGGTCTCCGCCCGGGTCGTCGCCGACGGCGGCTGGGCCGGCGGGGTCACCGACCCCGGTGACGTGGCCGTGCTCGAACTCGCGGTGGACCACGACATCCCGCTCGCCCCGGCCCGGTTCGCCCCGCACGATGCCGCGTACACCGAGCCGTACCCGAAACTGGTCTCCTACGGCTTCCCCGAGGACTACGACGAGGGCACCCTCGCCGAATACCAGGCCGTCTCGGCGCAGTTGATCGCCGGTGAGTGGCTGGAGCTGGTGACGTGGCACGGCCACGGGCAGCCGATCGTGGAGGGCTTCAGCGGGGCGGCGGCGACGCTGCCGGACGGCAGGGTGGTGGGCATGGTGACCGCCGCCCTGGGGACGTCGTCTCAGGTGCGCAAGGGCCGGATGCTGCCGCTGGACGTGCTGGCCCGGTACTGGCCCGGGCTGGCCGAGCTGATGCCCGTACCGGGCCTCGGGGACGACGAGCGGCGGCGCCTGTACGACCTGCTGCGCCGGGCCGCCGCCGGCCCCGGCACGGGCCCCGACCCGAACCGGCTGTACCTGGACGCGGTGGGTCCCTTCGGTCCGCCCCTGCCCCCGGGCGGCTTCCCCTCCCTGCGGGCGGTGGCCGACTACGTGCGCTGGGAGGTCCCGGA
>NZ_JACBWZ010001189.1 GCF_013870595.1 Streptomyces sp. WELS2
GCCGATCACCGCCTGGTACGGCACGAGGCGCGCGGCCCGGATCCTGGCCCCGAGGGTGCCCTGGTCGGGCCCGGCGAGTTCGGCGCGCAGGCCGAGCGCGACGGCCTCCCGGACCAGCCGCTCCGCCTGCTCCAGCTGATCGCCGGCCACCGGCAGCACGACCAGCTGGACCGGCGCCAGCCAGGCCGGGAAGGCGCCGCCGTGGGTCTCGACGAGGTGGGCGACGGCCCGCTCCACGCTGCCGATGACGCTGCGGTGCACCATCACCGGCCGGTGCCGGGCGCCGTCGGGGCCGGTGTAGCGCAGGCCGAAGCGGGCGGGCTGGTGGAAGTCGATCTGCACGGTGGACAGGGTGGACTCGCGGCCCGCCGGGTCGGCGATCTGCACGTCGATCTTCGGGCCGTAGAACGCGGCCTCGCCCGGCGCCTCCTCGTACGCCACCCCGGCCTCTTCCAGGACCTGCCGCAGCAGCGCGGTGGCCCGCCGCCACAGTCCGGGGCCGGCGACGTACTTGCCGCCTTCGCCGGGCAGGGAGAGGCGGTGGCGCACGGCCTCGATGCCGAGGTCGGCGTAGGCGCGGCCGATCAGCTCCAGCGCGGCGCGGGCCTCGGCCACCGCCTGGTCCAGGGTGCAGAAGACATGGGCGTCGTTGAGGTGGATGGCGCGCACCCGGGTCAGGCCGCCGAGCACCCCGGACAGCTCGGCGCGGTGCATGGTGCCCAGCTCGGCGATGCGCAGCGGCAGCTCCCGGTGGCTGCGGGCGCGGGAGCGGTAGATCAGCGCGTGGTGCGGGCAGAGGCTGGGCCGCAGTACGACGTCTTCGCCGCCGAGCCGCATCGGCGGGTACATGTCGTCGCGGTAGTGGTCCCAGTGCCCGGAGATCTCGTACAGCTCCCGTTTGCCGAGTACGGGCGAGTACACGTGCCGGTAGCCGGCCCGGCGTTCGGCCTCCCGGATGTACTCCTCCAGGGTGTGCCGGACGGCGGCGCCGTCGGGCAGCCAGTACGGCAGTCCGGCGCCCATCAGCGGGTCGGTGCCGAAGAGGCCGAGTTCGCGGCCGAGGCGGCGGTGGTCGGGGCGGTCGGTGCGGTGGTCCACGGGTGTCCTTCCGACGGGGCGGACGGGGGCGGACGGCCCGGGATGCGCCGAAGCCCCGGGGCGTGCGCCCCGGGGCTCGGATGCTGGTCAGGTGTCAGCGCGCCGGGACGGTCTCCGGCGTCGTCGTGCTCGACGGGCACTGCGGGGCGCGCTGCATGGCCGGGACGGTAACAGGGGCCGTACGTGCCGCTCCACCGGTTTTCCCCGTGCGGCACCCCGGCCGTACGCCCTCACCCGTACGGGCTGCGAGCGCTGGTGGGCCGCCCGGCCCGGTGGTGCCGTGAGACCAGGCACCCCGGCCGCCACGCAGTCCAGGAGGCACCGATGTCCCCCGCGATATCCCCGCGCGTCCCCCGCCTCCCCCGTGCCGTCGCGCTCCCCCTCCTCGCCACCTCCGCGGGGTGCACGTCCACGGCACG
>NZ_JACBWZ010000119.1 GCF_013870595.1 Streptomyces sp. WELS2
GCAGGTCTTCAGCGCGCCCAGGACGTGCAGCGCGACGCCTTCGCCCCGGTCCCGGCGGTAGAGCAGGTCCTCGGCGCGCAGCCGCGCCACCGCCGTCCGCGGGTCGAGCCGGCCCAGCGCCCCGGGGTCGAGGATGCGACCGTGCACGTAGCACATGGCCTGCCCGTCCGGCCGGCGCAGCCGTCCGTCGGCGCCGACGTCCCGGCCGACCAGGGCCTCGGCGTAGCGCAGCACATGGCTGGGGCCGACCTTGCGCAGGTTGATCTCCACGGCGAGCGGCCCGCGGTCCCCGGCGATCACGAAGTCCACGCCGAAGCTGCCCCGGTGGCCGAGCGAGGCGAGCACCGCGCCGGTCCGGGCCACCGCGTCCGTGATGGCGGGCCGCCACCGCTCCTCGGCCGGGTACCGGCAGCCCCAGTACTGGCCCCCGGAGAGCACCTGGTCGTGGCAGGCGAGCACCTTCACCGTGCCGTCGGCGGTCACGTAGCCCTGGCCGCTGGGGGAGGAGGTGACCCCTTCCAGGAACTCCTCCACGATCACGCCCTCGTCGGCCAGCTCCCGGTGGAACTCCTCGGCGGACATCCGCAGCACCTCGGCCGAGCCGAGCAGGTCACCGGTCCGGGCGTACTTCTCGCAGTCGATCAGCACATTGCCGACCGAGGCCGCCCAGGTGCCGGCGCTGACCTTCACCAGCACGTGCCGGGGCCGGTCCGGACCGCCGGCCAGCCGGCGGATCGCGGCGGCCACCTCCGCCTCGCCGCGCAGTGCCCCGGCCCCGCCGCCGGGCACCGGGACCCCGGCCCTGATCAGGATCTCCTTGCTGCCCGCCTTGCTGCCCCAGCGGGCGGCCAGGGAGGCGTGCCCCTCGTCCAGGTCGGCCCCGATCCGGCGGGCCAGCTCGTCCAGCGCCTCGGACGCCATGAAGTGCACGATCCCGGCCCGCGCGGTCTTGCCGACGGCGTCCCGCAGCGTGGCCACGAGGCCGTCGTCGCCGAGGACCAGGTCGTCCAGCGGGCGGGGCCGGCGGGCGGCGGGGGTGAGCAGGGTCAGCCGGTCGCGCACGCTTTCGATCATGCGGTCGTCAAAACCGAAAACATCCCGGAAATGGTATTCGAGGGTGTAGGGGTCGACGGGTTCCGAGGTGACGACGACGGCCCTTTCGTCCGGGTCGCGAAGGCTCCACAGAAAACCCAGGCTCCGCTCGGCGGAGTAACGCAGATACGGCACCTCTTCCAGCATGCGATCGGCGTAGTTGAGCGCGTAGATCAGGATCTGCGTGTAACCGGAATCTGCCATACGGGGAGATTAGGGGTGGCGTTCGGGAAATGGTAGTGGAATAGCCCGTTCCGGTGGTGGCTGGAATTCACCCTGTCATCTCATAATCAATTTCACGCTTTTTCGTGACACGTGGGCGCATGCCGAAGGGCCGCATCCCCGTCGGCGTCCAACCCCGGGAATGCGGCCCTTCGGCCGTCACAGTGAGTCCTTGCCGGTACGAGCCCGGCACACGGGCCGGTACGAGCCGGCCCGGCCCGCTCAGACCGCGATGGCGACCTCGGCGAGCCCGCCCTTCTGGGCGACGACCGTACGGTCCGCGGTCGCGCCCGGAACCAGGGCGCGCACGGTCCAGGTGCCCTCGGCCGCGTAGAAGCGGAACTGGCCGGTCGCGGAGGTGGGCACCTCCGCGGTGAACTCGCCGGTCGAGTCCAGCAGCCGGACGTAACCGGTCACCGGCTCGCCGTCGCGGGTCACCTGACCCTGGATCGTGGTCTCACCGGGCTTGATCGCCGAGGCGTCCGGGCCGCCGGCCTTCGCTCCGCACATGTCGTACTCCTGAGGGGTTGATAGGGGGCGGACTTACTTGTTGGCGCCGAGCTCGATCGGCACGCCGACGAGGGAGCCGTACTCGGTCCAGGAGCCGTCGTAGTTCTTGACGTTCTCCACGCCCAGCAGCTCGTGCAGCACGAACCAGGTCAGGGCCGAGCGCTCACCGATGCGGCAGTAGGCGATCGTGTCCTTGGCGAGGTCGACGTCCTCCTCGGCGTAGAGGGCCTTCAGCTCCTCGTCCGACTTGAAGGTGCCGTCGTCGTTGGCGTTCTTCGACCACGGGATGTTCTTCGCGGTCGGCACGTGGCCCGGACGCTGCGACTGCTCCTGCGGCAGGTGGGCCGGGGCGAGCAGCTTGCCGGAGAACTCGTCGGGCGAGCGGACGTCGACCAGGTTCTGGGCGCCGATGGCCGCCACGACGTCGTCACGGAAGGCACGGATCGAGGTGTCCTGCGGCCTGGCCTTGTACTCGGTCCGCGGGCGCTGCGGCACCTCGTCGCCGGGCACCAGCTCGCGGGCGTCCAGCTCCCACTTCTTGCGGCCGCCGTCGAGGAGCTTGACGCTGTCGTGGCCGTAGAGCTTGAAGTACCAGTAGGCGTACGACGCGAACCAGTTGTTGTTGCCGCCGTAGAGGACCACCGTGTGGTCGTTGGCGATGCCCTTCTCCGACAGGAGCTTCTCGAAGCCCTCCTGGTCGACGAAGTCACGGCGGACCGGGTCCTGGAGGTCCTTGGTCCAGTCGATGCGGATCGCGTTCTTGATGTGGTTCTTCTCGTAGGCGGACGTGTCCTCGTCCACTTCCACGATGGCGATGGTCGGGTCGTCCAGGTGCTCCTGGAGCCAGTCGGCGTCGACCAGGACGTCGCTGCGGCTCATGCTCTTCTCCTCCGGGGCAGTCGCGGCGGGGCGTGCGGGGTGGAAAGCGGTGCGCTCGGTGCCCGAGCGGCACACGGATGCCCTGACGGCAGGGCGGATGAGGGACGCGGGAGCCGGGGGCTTCCGCTCAGAAGGGGCGACAGAGCATGGCGGCCACGCGGCACAGGTCCACTGCCCGCCGCTTGGTGAGATCCGCCTGTCCCCGCGGCTGGAGGACGCTCGTCGAGTACCGCATGGGCCCGATCGTAGGGACGACGGGGCGGGCGTGTCACCGGTGTGTCATATGGCGAGACGCGATCGTCCGAATGGCGGTACGAGGCGGGCGTCGGGCGAGCCCGCGGGGCCGCCCGGACGCCCACGCGCCCGGCTGCGGCTGCGCCGCGGACGGGGCCGTCTCGCCAGTCGGACGCTCGCCGTCCATCGCCGGCCCCGGTCCGTGGACGGGTGCCTACCCCGCCAGCCGGACGTCCGAACCCTTCACGCTGATCTCGACGCCCTTCGGCTCCGCCTGCACCTTGTCCAGCTTGATCCCGCCGGGCAGCTGGTCGATGACCTGCTGGAAGTCGGTGATCGCGCGGATGCGGTCCTCGGCGATCACCGCACCGGCCAGACTGGGCAGCGAGTCCGCGTGCACCTCGACCTTGCCGTCCACCACGCTCACCGAACTGAGCACGGACACCGTCTGCTTGATCCCGAGAGCGGGCGCGGACAGGTCCACCGCCACCTTGATCTTCCCGTTCCCGCCGTCGGAGAGCCCGGTGACCCGGGCGGTGGCCCCCGGGGCGACCTCGGCCGGCTTCGGGTTGGCGGTCTTCAGCAGCTCGGCGTACGAGACCGTCCCGGTGCCGGTCGCGGTGGCCGCGGTGGCGGAGCTGTAGTCACCGGAGAACTCCACGCCCTTCATGTGGGCCTTCAGGTCCTCCACCCGGATGGTCTGGCCGGCGTTGCCGGTGGCCGCGTCGTACTCCTTGATCCCGACCTCGACGTCGTCCAGGGAGCCCCCCGCGACCTGGGTCAGGAAGGGGAAGCCCTTGATGTCCACGTCCGGGGTCGTGGCCAGCTGCTCGTTGGCCTTCAGCTTGTCCGCCGCCTTGCCCTCGGCGAAGTGGACGGCGACCCGGTCCGCGATCACGAACAGCGCGCCCAGGATCACGACGACGATCAGCAGTATGCGCAGGCCTCGCATGGGGTTCCCCCGGGTCGGTGGTGGTGACGGGCGTCCGGTGTGCGGATACGCAACGGTAACCCCGCCGGAGGCGGCCACCGGGGAATTGTGGATCAGTTGTGACAGGGCCGGCCGGCCCTACCCTGGAGCTATGTACGCCCGGCGACGGCACGTCTACTTCGCCATGATGGGGACCTGCGTCGGCCTCTTCGTCCTGGCCTGGGGAGTCGTACGCATCTGGTCGGTGCCCGCGGCCGTGGGCCTGTGCGTCGTGGCCATGGTCATCCCGCCGGTCGCCGCGATGGTCGCCAACCGGCGGGGCCCGGAGGACCGCTGGTGGGACGACCCCTCGGGCGATCCGGAGTCGGACGAGTGGTGGGACGAACTGGACGGCAAGAAGCGCCCCCGCCCGTGAGGGCCGCCTGGTGCCTCAGTAGACGAGCGCCTGCGTGTCCTCGCCCAGGGCCTCCTGCACGAACACCTGCGCGCCCGCGATCCGCACGCCCTCGATGACGTCCTTCTCGGTGATCTCCCGGCGCGCGGCGCACTGCGTGCACAGCGTGATCCGTCCGGCCGCGAGGATCGACTCGATCAGGTCGGGCAGCGGCGCGGCGTGCGGCAGCTCGAACTCCGCCGCCCGCCCCGGCAGCGCGAACCACGACGACTCCCCGGTCAGCCACAGCGACACGTCGACCCCGCTGGCCACGGCCACGGCGGCGACCGTGAACGCCTGAGAACACCGCTCGGGGGCGTCCGCGCCGGCCGTCACCTTGATAACGAGCTTCTTGGTCATGCCGGAAGCGTAGTCGCGAGGACGATCGTCACGACCAGCGTCGCGAGACACAGCAGGCAGAGCACGCCGCTCACCCGGGCCCCGTCGACCCGGTGCCGCCCGCGCCGGTGCCGGGCACGGGTGCCCGGGTGGAACGGCGGGATGGCGTAGGCGGGGTCGACAGGCTCGCGGCGCCGAGGCACCAGCCCCTGGTCCTGCCGGCGCCAGCACTCCTCGTAAGGCAGCCCCTCGCGGTTCATGCGCCGTGCTCCTTCCGCAGGTGCCGGCGGAGCAGTACGTTCGCGTCGGCCTCCGCGCTCCGGTCGCACTCCGCCCGCGCCACGCCCCGCCGCTCGGCCGGCCGCAGGCAGACGACGCAGCCGGGCACGGGCATGGGCGGCCGACTGAGATCGCTCAGGGACGGGGGCAGGATCGGCAGGGTTGGCGCGGGCCGACCCTCCCACTCCGGGTTCGTCGTCATCACGACCGGCTCCTTTCCAGAACGCCTGTGCGCAGCGCGTTCGTAGCACTACGCTGCGTGCTCGTACGGCTACGAGCATGGCGCGCGGAAACGGCGTCCGGGCTGTTGAGCGGCCCAACTTCCATGAAGGGCCGGGCAAATTCAACAAATTCAACAGGAGCGCGATGCCACAGCGATTGGCAGTCACCGGACGGAGTCAGGAGCCGAGGGCGCGGTTCGCCGAGGAGCTGCGCCGCCTACGGACCGAACGCGGCCTGAGTCTGCGGGACCTCGCGAAGGCGGTCGGCTGGGACGCGTCCCAGTTCAGCAAGATGGAGAGCGGCCAGACCCTGGGCGGCCCCGAGATCGTCCAGGCGCTGGACCAGTACTACGGAACACCGGGCCTGCTGGTGACTCTGTGGGAACTGGCGGTGGCGGATCCTACGCAGTTCAAGGAGCAGTACCGGCGGTACATGATGTTGGAGGCCGAGGCGGTGAGTTTGTGGCAGTACTCCGTGAGCGCGCCGCCGGGCCTTCTGCAAACGGCTGGGTATGCCCGCGAAGCTCTCACGGCTGGTGGGATCAAGGGTGAGGAGCTGGACCGGCAGGTCGAGGCGCGGGTAAGGCGGGGACTAGTACTGGAAGGGGAAGACCCACCGGTGTTCCGCGTCATCCTCTCCGAGGCGGTGCTGCGTACGCCCCTGGCCGACGCGCAGCGATGGCGGGAGCAGTTGGAGCACCTTTCGGAGGCAGCGGAGCGAACGAACATCACCGTGCAGGTCCTTCCCTTCAGTGCGGGACTGCACGGATTGATGAACACGGACACGATGTTCCTGCGTCTCTTGGACGGGCGTACGGTGGCCTACGCGGAGAACGACGTGCGCGGTGAACTCATCGAGGAGGCAAGCAAGGTTGAGCGTCTGATGCGCACATATGATGCGGTGCGCGACTTGGCCCTGTCCTCGGCCCGGTCGCGTAAGTTCATCCTGCGGATGTTGGAGGAAGTGCCGTGCGAGCCACTGACCTGAGCCACGCGACATGGCGCAAGAGCAGCCGCAGCAATACGGACGGCGGTAACTGCGTAGAGGTCGCCGACAACGTCCCCTCCGTCGTCCCCGTCCGCGACAGCAAGGCCCCCGCTCGTGGCGCCCTAGTCTTCCGGGCGGACGCCTGGGCCGCCTTCGTGGACGGGATCAAGTCGGAGCGGTGACCGGCACGAAGGGGCCTGCCTCTGTGCGCCGTTGATGCTCCGTCCCTCCTCGGACGACGCTCCGAGCGTCTGTGGAACCCACTCCGTGGAGGAGCGCGCGATGGCCCTCAAATTCCTTGGGATCTGGCCCAACACGCCGGACGACGGGTCGCCGACGATCTGGCTGGACGACACCTCGGGCGACCTGATCATCCAGTCCTGGAAGGCCGACGAGGCGACCGTCCGTGAGGCGCAGGAAGTCGGGTCCGTACCTGGTCACTCGACGGACATCCCGGAGCATGAGACGGTGATCCGTCTGCCTGCCAACATGCTCCAGTTCATCCCCCGACCGAACGGCAGCAAGGACGGCTGACAGTGGCAACAGCGGTACGCGAAGCCCTTGCCAAGGCCCGGCACTCGGCGGTGCACCTCGAGATGCGGGACGGCTACATGCGGGACGATCCCGAGTTCATTCGTTGGCAGCACGGGCACCGCTATGACCCGGCCGACCGTGAGTCGTGGTGGCGCCCCTGGCTGGACGTGGTGGCCGAGGCGACGGGCCGGGGCGTGGTCATGCGACGTCTGCGCGTGGTCTCCGAGCCGCTGAGCGACTACGTCAGGTACGAGTACGACGGGACCTTCACGAACGTAGCGGCCGGTGAAGACGTGCGTTGGCTGCCCCGGTCGCGAGCGCGTGATCTCCTCTTGCCTGCGTTGGACGGCTGGGTCATGGACGGGGAGACCGTGATCCTGCACCACTTCAGCGGCGACGGTCAGTGGACCGGTCCTCGGATGGAGGTCTGTCACGATCCGGTGCTGGCCCAGCAGTACGTACGGGCGTACGAAGCGGCGTGGGAACGCGCTGTTCCGCACGCGGAGTACCAGCCCGCCTGACGGCCACACGCCATGGCCGTTTCTCCGTCGTCCAGCGCCCGGCAGGCCCGGCAGGCTCTCGCGTCCCGGCTTGCGGATCTCTGCCTGGACGCCGGCCTGACCGGGGCCGAACTCGCCGAGCGCTGCGGGTGGAGCCGGTCGAAGACCTCACGGATCAAGAACGGTCGTACGCCGCCGTCCGCCGACGACATCCGGGCGTGGTGCCGGGCGTGCGGGGCGGAGGAAAAGACAGAGGACCTGATCGCGTCCCTGCGGACGGCCGAGGGCATGTGGGTGACGTGGCGACGGATGGAACGTGCCGGACTGAAACAGGCGCAGGAGGCTCGCCTGCCCCTCTACCAGCGGACCCGCCGTTTCCGGTCGTACTCCTCCTGGCTGGTGCCCGGCATGATCCAGACGCGGCAGTACACGACGGCGGTGCTCCGGGCGATCCAGCGACGGCGGGGGCTGGTGGATGACGTGGACGCCGCGGTGACCGCCCGCCTGGAGCGTCAGCGCGTCCTCTGCGAAGGCGACCGGCGGTTCGCCTTCCTCGTGGAAGAGTCGGTGATCCGCTCCGGAATCGGCGGCCCGGACGTCATGACCGAACAGTTGCGGCACCTCGTCGCCGTGGCCTCACGCCCCCACGTCAGTCTGGGCGTCGTCCCCATGCGACCGGACCGTGAACGCTGGCCGGTCGAAGGCTTCTGGATCTACGACACCGCACAAGTCAACGTGGAATTGATCTCCGGCTACCTCACGATCACCCAACCCGGCGAAGTGGCCATGTACGCCGATACGTTCGCCGAGCTGGCGGGACTGGCCGTCTACGGAGCCGAGGCCCGGGCCTTGATCGGCGATGCCATCGAGCGGCTGGGCTGACTCGCGTGCAACCCGGTGCAACCCGGTGGGTGTCCAACCCCTGCTGCTTCTACCGTCTGATCCAGGTGGCTACCCACTGTGAGTAGCCCAATACCCGCCAGAGTCAGGGAAGGGACGGCGATGAGGGTAGGAACTGCTCCGCACACCGGGTCGGGCGACGGGGGAGACACGGTCCCCGGCCAGCCCTGGCAGCCTCCGCAGGACCCACCGAGCCCCGACGGCAGCAGCCCGGAGGGTGACGGAAAGCACCGCAAGTGACAACCGGCGCACCGCGTACGGACCGCCCCGGCCGCAAGGAGCTGGGGCGGCTCCTCATGGAATCGGGCGCGCTCTCCTCGGAGTGGGCGCCGACGTTCGCCGCCGTCGACCGGGCCGCGTTCCTGCCGGATCTGATGTGGCCCTACGACATGGCGACCCGTTTAAGCACACCTGTCGACAGGCGGGAGGATTCGGACACCTGGTACGCCGCCGTCGACAGTGACGTGCCCATCGTCACGCAGTGGGACGACGGTGCGCACCTGGGGCCCGTTCCCGGGAAGCTGGCCACCAGTTCCTCGTCCATGCCGTCCGTGGTCTACTCCCTGCTCCAGGACCTGGACGTGGAAGACGGCATGCGCGTCCTGGACGTGGGCACGGGCACCGGAGAGACGGCCGGCGCGCTGACCCACCGGCTGGGCCCCGGCAAGGTGACGACCATCGAGGTGGACGGGGCGGTCTCGGCAAGGGCCCGTGAGCGCCTGTGCGGGCACGGCCTGTATCCGGACGTGGTCGCGGGCGACGGGTTCCGAGGTCACCCCGACGCGGCACCGTACGACCGCCTACTGGCGACCGTCGGCATCCGCCGGGTGCCCCCGGCATGGATTCGGCAGGTCCGGCCCGGCGGCGTGATCCTCGCACCCTGGGGCACCTCCTACGGCAACGAGGACGCCGTACTCCGCCTGGAGGTCGGCGGCGGGGTGGCCGCAGGGCCCTTCATCCGGCCCGTGGAGTTCATGAAGCTCCGTGCCCAGCGGGGAGCCGCCGTCGTCCACGGCGACTACCTGGCGGCGGGCCCGCTGGAGGACGCGGAGCGGTCCACGACCCCGCTCACCGAGGAGGAGTTCCTGACGGGGCGGTTCACCGACCTGCCGTTCGTGCTCGGTCTGAGGGTGCCCCAGTGCCGGCAGGCCGTGGCGGAGAAGCGCGACGGAACCCGTCCCGTGTGGTTCTACGGCCTGACGGACAAGTCGTGGGCCTGTGTGATGTTCCGGGACGGCGAGCGGCACGCCTCCGTCTGGCAGTCGGGATGCCGACGCCTCTGGGACGAGGTGACCGACGCCTACCTGTGGTGGAAGGACCGGGGGTCCCCCGCCGTGACCCGGTTCGGTCTCACGGCCGACGCGCGCGGACAGCGAGTGTGGCTGGACGATCCGGCGCACGAGTCCTGGCCCGTGAGGTGAGCCTGACCTGCTACAGCGCACCTCGCACAGAGGGCCGGGGCCCGGCCGCGTAAGCTGGGCTCCGGCTCTGTCGTATGCCCACCCTCGCTCAAGGAGCACCCGTGGAGATCTTCTTCGAAACCCTGCTGGTCCTGGTCTGCGTCGGCGTGCTCGCCTTCGCCGGTCTGACCGTGAAGAAGCTGTACCAGGGCCAGCGCTGACCCCCCTCTAGGAAAGCCTCCGCTCATGATCGAGATCCCGTCCGACCTGCACAAGGACCTTGTCCCGCTCGCCTTCCTGCTCGGCAACTGGGCCGGCGCGGGCGTGCACGACTTCCCCGGCTCGGAGAAGTGCAACTTCGGTCAGGAGGTCAGCTTCACCCACGACGGCCGGGACTTCCTGGAGTACCGCTCCCACACCTGGGTGCTGGACAAGGACGGCAACAAGGTCCGCCCGCTGGAGTCGGAGACCGGTTTCTGGCGGATCGACGCGGACCGCAAGGTCGAGGTCACGATGACCCGCGACGACGGTGTCATCGAGATCTGGTACGGCGAGATGGCCGACAAGAAGCCGCAGATCGACCTGGTGACGGACGCCGTCGCCCGCACCCCCGCCTCCGCGCCGTACAGCGGCGGCAAGCGGCTGTACGGCTATGTGAAGAGCGACCTGATGTGGGTCGGCGAGAAGCAGACCCCCGAGGTTCCGCTGCGCCCCTACATGTCGGCCCAGTTGAAGAAGGTCGTCACCCCCGAGGACGTCGAACGCTGGGCCAAGGCCCTCCCGGACGACATGCCGGACGACGGCATCGCTTTCTTCAAGTAGTCCTAGACTCGTCGGTGTGGTGAGCACCGACTGGAAGAGCGACCTCAGGCAGCGCGGCTACCGGCTGACGCCGCAGCGGCAGCTTGTCCTCGAAGCCGTCGACACCCTCGAGCACGCGACCCCCGACGACATCCTCGTGGAAGTGAGGAAGACCGCGTCGGGGGTCAACATCTCCACCGTCTACCGGACGCTGGAGCTGCTGGAGGAGCTGGGCCTGGTCAGCCATGCCCATCTGGGTCACGGCGCGCCCACCTACCACCTCGCCGACCGGCACCACCACCTGCACCTGGTGTGCCGGGACTGCGAGGACGTCATCGAGGCGGACGTCGAGGTGGCCGCCGAGTTCACGGCCAAGCTGCGGCAGCAGTTCGGGTTCGACACCGACATGAAGCACTTCGCGATCTTCGGCCGGTGCCGGGACTGCTCGCTGAAGGGTTCAAGTACCACGTCGTAGGCTTGCGTTATGAAGAGCCCCCTGCTGTCCCTGCCCGGCGCAGTCCCCGCCGAGGGTGTGGACGAAGGTGTCGCCGCCCACTACGGCGACCTGTTCCGCGAGCAGCGCGCCCTCGCCGACGGCACCGGTTTCGTCGACCTGTCGCATCGCGGCGTCGTCACCGTCAGCGGTGACGACCGGCTGAGCTGGCTGCATCTGCTGCTCACCCAGCACGTCAGCGAACTCCCCGCGGGCGAGGCCACCGAAGCCCTGATCCTCTCCGCGCACGGGCACATCGAACACGCGCTGTACCTGGTGGACGACGGTACGACCGTCTGGGCGCACGTCGAGCCCGGCACCCAGGACGCGCTGATCGCGTACCTGGAGTCGATGAAGTTCTTCTACCGGGTCGAGGTCGCCGACCGCACCGCCGACACCGCCGTCGTGCACCTGCCCGCCGGTTCCATCGCCGAGGTGCCGGACGGGGTCGTCGTACGCGAGACGGCGTACGGCCGTGACCTGTTCCTGCCGCGCGCCGACCTGGAGACCTTCGCCGCGTCGCACGGTCCCGCCGCGGGTCTGCTCGCCTACGAGGCGCTGCGGGTCGAGCAGCACCGGCCCCGGCTCGGCTTCGAGACCGATCACCGGACCATTCCGCACGAGCTCGGCTGGATCGGCACGGCCGTGCACCTCCAGAAGGGCTGCTACCGCGGGCAGGAGACGGTCGCCCGCGTGCAGAACCTGGGCAAGCCGCCGCGCCGGCTGGTCTTCCTGCACCTGGACGGCAGCGAGGTGCACCTGCCGGTGCCGGGGACCGGGATCCGGGTCGCGGACGACGGGCCCGAGGGCCGCAAGGTCGGGTTCGTGACGACGTCCGTACGCCATCACGAGCTGGGGCCGGTGGCGCTGGCGCTGGTGAAGCGGAACGTACCGGTCGACGCGCGGCTCCTGGCCGGAGAGACGGCGGCCGCTCAGGAGGTCGTGGTCGAGCCGTAGCCGTAGCCCTGCGGCGCCCCTTCGGGGCGCTCACATCTCCAGCAACACCGTGAACGGCCCGTCGTTCGTCAGGTTCACCCTCATCTGCGCGCCGAAGCGGCCCGTCGCCACCGTCGCGCCGAGGGCGCGCAGCCGGGCCACGACCTCCTCGACCAGGGGTTCGGCGATGTCGCCGGGGGCCGCCGCGTTCCAGGTGGGGCGGCGGCCCTTGCGGGCGTCTCCGTAGAGGGTGAACTGGCTGATCACCAGCAGCGGCGCCCCGGTGTCGCTGCACGACCGCTCGTCCTGGAGCATCCGGATCGTCCACAGCTTGCGCGCGAGCTGGGCCGCCTTCTCCTTGGTGTCCTCGTGGGTCACGCCCACCAGGACGCACAGTCCCTCGCCCTCGATCGCGCCGACCGTCTCGCCGTGCACGACGACGCTCGCGCCGTCCACCCTCTGTACCACCGCACGCATGCCGACCATCATGCCCGGTGTCCCGCCGCGGCCCGCACGGGGACCGCTATGGATCCGTTACCCCCCATCTGGGGCCGTTCGGGGGCTCTCGGTCACATAGCGGCCGGTTGGGGTGGCACGATGCTTCCCACACGCCGGTCGAGGGGACGGTCACGCAGATGAGCACACCTAGCACGAGTGGGCGGCTGGGGACCGA
>NZ_JACBWZ010001190.1 GCF_013870595.1 Streptomyces sp. WELS2
GCCGTCGGTGGGGGTGAGCCGGATGCCGAGAGCGTGCACGGTCCCGGAGAGGCCGGTGAGCGGGATGGTGACGGTCTGCCAGCTGTTGACCGAGTTCACAGCCAGATACCTGTACGGCGGTGTCTCCCCCGGTCCGCTGGGAGGCGCCATCGCCACCGCCAGTTCGACGTTCACACTCCCAGACTCGCTCCGGGACGTCAGGTCGACAACCGTGTTCACAGCGATCGGCAGCCGGGTCGCGTACAGGTCCAACACCACTGGTTGATCGAGTTCACCCGCCACCAGCACGCTGCTCCCGCCCCGCCAGGCGTCGGCGAAGTCGAAGGCGACCGTCGGCCGCGCCCCCGCCGTCCGGACCACCCACCGCCGGGCCGGCAGCCGGTCCTGGAGGCCGAGATGGTTCCAGGGGTTCTCCGAGACGACGGTCCCCTGCTCGTACCACCGCAGCCCGTGGCCGGTGTTGAACACGGTCGCGAACGGCACGGACGTCACCGTCGACCGGTCCGCCACGGACACCGCCGGTGCCCGCCACGGGTCGCCCGGGTCGGGCCGCGACGGGTCCGCGGAACGCCCGGTCCAGAACCGGTCGTCGGCCGCGTGGAAGTCCCCGGGGGCGCGGCGGTCGGCGGGCAGCTGGTTCCGGGTCCACTCGGGACGGTAGAACCCGATCGAGGTGACGTGCGGCTTCCCGGCCGGCACGATCGCGTCCCAGTCCACATGCGTACCGGACCCGTTCGACTCGACGTCGACGCCGGCCCACAGTTCGTAACGGCTCCTCCCCAGCCGGTCGGCCTTCGTACCGGAGGACGCCAGTGCGGCCGCGCTCCACCGGAAGTCCACGAACATGCTGTCGGCGGCCTGGAAGAACGCCTGGTTCTGGCTGGTCAGCGCGCCCTGCCAGCCCACCGTGCCGTTCACGGTCATCGCGTCGTACCAGGTCACCCGCTGTCCCCTGGCCGCCGCCAGCGCCCTCAGCTCCTGGACGAAGCCCAGCATGGCCGTGCCCAGCGCGGTGTTCCCGCCGCCCGTCTCGGCGTTGACGAACCAGCCGTCGAAGCCGTACGCCGCCGCCACCGCGACCAGTTGCGACGCGAGCGGGTAGTGGCCGGTGGCGTCCCGCTGCACCAGGTCCCGGGTCCACTGGAGCTGCCCGCCGTAGGCCGCCGGCGGCAGGAAGACGTTCCCGAGGACGGGGACGCCGTGCCGGTGGGCCGCGTCGACGACCGGGGCGTTCGGGGCGAGGATCAGGCCCTCGCCGGCCGAACCGCCCCAGAACACCAGCTCGTCGATGTACGCCCAGTGGGTGAGCGCGTAGTAGTCGGCGGTGGCCGAGCCCTGGGCGGGGTTGCCCGACGTCGGGCCGAAGGAGACCAGCGCCTGGACGCGGGCCTGACCGGTGCGGGCGGTGGGGTTCGCCGGGGTCGGGGTGAAGCGCGCGGCGAGGGGTACGGTCGCGGCGTTGAAGGCGAGGTCGGGGTCGTCGGCGGCGCGCCAGCTCCTCAGGCTGCGCCAGGT
>NZ_JACBWZ010001191.1 GCF_013870595.1 Streptomyces sp. WELS2
GCCGGCTCCCGGCGCCGGGCCGTGCTCACCTGCCTGGCGATGACCTGGCTGAACCCGCACGTCTACCTGGACACCGTGTTCCTGCTCGGCTCGCTGGCCGCCGACCGGGGCCCGCTGCGCTGGACGTTCGGACTCGGCGCCGCCCTCGCCAGCCTGTGCTGGTTCACCGCCCTCGGCTTCGGTGCCCGGCTGCTCGGCCGGTACCTGGCCCGGCCCGGTGCCTGGCGGCTGCTGGACGGCCTGGTCGCCGCCACCATGCTGGTGCTGGGGGCGAGCCTGATCGCCGGGGTCTGACCGGAACCCGTTCGCCGTCCACCGGTTGCCGCTGGGATAGTTAGCCTCTCGAAGCGAAAAGATGTAACGAGCAACCAGGACAGCCGTGGACACCAGCGAGAGCAGCAGCACCGAGACCACGACCGGCGCGCCGGCGGCCGGGGAACCGCCCCGGCGCGGCTGGCGCCGCTGGGCGATGGACACCCGCCCCCTGAGCGTCCCCGCCTACCGGCGGCTGTGGTCGTCGACCATCGTCACCTCCGTCGGCAGCCAGCTGACCGCCGTCGCCGTGCCCAAGCAGATCTACGACATCACCCACTCCTCGGCCTGGGTCGGCTACGCGAGTCTGGCCGGACTGGTGCCCATGGTCGCCTTCGCCCTGTGGGGCGGGGCGGTCGCCGACGCCGTCGACCGGCGCAAGCTGCTGCTGGTGACCAACAGCGGCATCGCGGTGACCTCGCTGCTGTTCTGGGCGCAGGCCGTCACCGGCCTCGACTCGGTCCCCGTGCTCATGGTGCTGCTCGCGCTGCAACAGGCGTTCTTCGGGCTCAACGCGCCCGCCCGCAGCGCCTCCATAGCCCGGCTGGTCCCGGCCGAGCAGCTGCCGGCCGCGAACGCGCTCGGCTCGACGGTGATGCAGACCGCGCTGGTGGCCGGCCCGCTGCTGGCCGGCGCGCTGATACCGGTCGTGGGGCTGCCGGAGCTGTATCTGATCGACGCGCTGGCGCTGTGCGTGACCGTGTGGGCCGTCGTCCGGCTGCCCGCCCTGCCGCCGCTCGGCGGGAGCGGCACCCGCCGGGCCGGGCTGCGCGAGATCGCCGACGGGTTCCGGTACATCTCCCGGCACAAGGTGCTGCTGCTGTCCTTCCTCGCCGACATCGTCGCCATGGTGTTCGGCATGCCCCGCGCCCTGTTCCCGCAGCTGGCCGCCGAGACCTACGGCTCCTACGGCGAGGGCCTGGCACTCGGTGTGCTGTTCGCCGGCATCCCGGTCGGCGCGGTGCTCGGCGGCCTGTTCTCCGGCGTGTTCTCGCGGGCCCGCCGGCACGGCTTGATGGTCGCCGGGGCGGTCGTCGGCTGGGGCGTGGCCATCGCCGGGTTCGGACTGAGCGGCAGCCTGTGGGTCGCGGTGGTCTTCCTCGCCGCGGCCGGCGTCGCCGACATGGTCTCGATGGTGTTCCGCGGCGCCATCCTGCTGTCGGCCGCGACCGACGAGATGCGCGGCCGGATGCAGGGGGTGT
>NZ_JACBWZ010001192.1 GCF_013870595.1 Streptomyces sp. WELS2
GCCCGGCGACGGGTACCCCGGTGAGGTCGCACAGCGCGGACCCGTACGCGGCGGCGAACACCACGGACACCGGCACACCGTGCGCGGCGGCCGCCGCCTCGGCGGCGCGGCCCAGCGCGGTGGACTCGGCGAAGCAGGCGGAGAAGGCGGGAGGGCCGGCGGTCACCGGCGCCGGGGCGTGCTCACGCAGCGCCGTCAGGTGCGCGCGCCATCCGGCGAGTGCGGTGCCGAGGTGCCTGCGGCCCGCGGGCGAGTCCTCCCAGGCGACCACGTCCCGTGGCTGGGCGACCTCGGCGGGCAGCCGCTCGCCGCGCAGCAGCCGCACCAGGTCGTCGCAGAGCACCCGTACCCCCCACCCGTCGACGACGAGGTGGTCCGCGACGACTCCGACGCTGCGGACCGTCCCGTGGGCGCAGCCCAGGACCACCCGCACCGCCCACCCGTCGGCGAGGACGAAATCGGTGGTCAGCCACTGCCGGAACACCGTCTGCGCCTCGTCCTCGGGCACGGCGAGGGTGATGCGGTCGACGTCGGCGATGGTCACGGGCAGCACCTGCTGGGTGGCGTCCCCGGTGAACCGGGTGCGCAGCGAGGAGTGCCGGATGACCAGTTCGGTGACGGCCGCGCGGGCCTGCCGCAGCGTGGTGCCCGCGGGCGCGGCGGCGGCGGTGGCCATGTTGTACTCGTGCGGGTCGGTGTGCGCGAGCGCCGGGTGCTGGCCGATACGCCATCCCGCGTGCCAGTCGAGCTGTGGCCAGTTGAGCCTGGTCACCGGTACCCCCTCGCCTGGGCCGCGTAAAGGCGGGCGTAGCGGCCGCCCGCGGCCATGAGTTCGCTGTGGCTGCCCTGTTCGGCGACGGTGCCGTGGGCGAGAACGATGACGAGGTCCGCGTCCCGGACGGTGGCCAGGCGGTGGGACACCAGGACGGTGACCGTGCCGGAGCGGGCGCCGGCCTCCCTGGCATACGTGGTGAAACGCTCGAGCAGGTCGTGTTCGGCACGTGGGTCGAGCGCGGCGCCGGGCTCGTCCAGCACCAGCAGCAGCGGGTCGGGGCGGAGGGCGGCGCGGGCCAGGGCGAGCCGTTGCCACTGTCCCCGGGACAGTCCGCTGCCGCCTGCTCCCAGCCGGGTGTCGAGGCCCCGGGGAAGGGTCCCGGCCAGCGACCGCGCGCCGGCCACGGCCAGGGCGCCGAGGACACGGGGCTCGTCGGAGAGCCGGGGCAGGTGGCCGACGCCCACGTTCTCCCGGAGCGAGAAATCGAAGGTGGCGTACTCCTGGCGGACCGCGGCGACCCGGGCTTCGAAGCCGGCCAGCGCGGTGAGCGGGGCGCCGTCGACGAGCACCCGGCCCGCGCCGGGGGTGCGCAGCCCGCTCACCACGTCGACCAGGGTCGTCTTGCCCGCGCCGTTCTCCCCGACCAGGGCGATCACCGAGCCCGCCGGCAGGTGCAGGTTCACGTCGCCGAGCACCCGGCGGTGCCCGCGGTCCACGCGGACGCCTTCGAGGGTG
>NZ_JACBWZ010001193.1 GCF_013870595.1 Streptomyces sp. WELS2
GAACTTCGCGGTGAAGAACTTCGGCACGTTCGCCCGCTCCTGCGGCAACTGCAAGACGCAGTACAAGCGGACGATCAACCTCAGCGGCATCGAGGCGACCTACAAGGGCAACAAGCTCGTCGGCATCAACACCAACTACGGCGACAGCGCGACCCTGCGGAACATCACGATCGTCGGTGACACCGGCAAGAAGATCGTTCCCTGCCAGAAGTACATCGGCAACAGCACCGGCGCCGAACCGGCCACCAACGGCTCGGGTCCGGACGGCACCTACTGCAAGTACTCCGCCTCGGACATCACGTACAAGTGAGTCCGGCGGGCCGGGCCGCCGCCGGCGGCCCGGCCACGGGTCAGGCGCCCGCCGTCCGCCCGCGCTGGCGCCCCGACAGGACGAGGTGGGCGGCGACACCGAGGACGAGGCCCCAGAAGGCGGAGCCGATGCCGAACAGGGTGACGCCGGAGGCGGTGGCCAGGAACGTGATCAGCGCGGCCTCGCGGTCCTTCTCCTCCTTGACGGCGCCGGTGAGCCCCCCGGCGAGCGCCCCGAACAGGGCGACACCCGCGACGGCGGCGACCAGTTCCCCGGGCAGACCGGCGAAGAAGGCCACCAGCGTCGATCCGAAGGCGCCGATCAGCAGATAGCAGGCGCCACAGGAGACACCCGCCACATACCGCCGCCGCGGATCGGGGTGCGCCTCCGGGCCGGTGCAGATCGCGGCGGTGATCGCGGCCAGGTTGACCGCGTGCGACCCGAAGGGGGCGAGCACGGTGGACGCCACTCCGGTGGTGCCGATCAGCAGCCGGTCCCCGGGCCGGTAGCCGGAGGCGGAGAGCACCGCCATGCCCGGGGCGTTCTGCGAGGCCAGGGTGGCCACGATCAGCGGCACGGCGATGCCGACGAGCGAGGCGAGGGAGAACGCGGGGGCGGTGAGCACCGGCCGGGCCAGCTCGATGGTGTGGAGGCGGACGTGCAGCCGCGAGGTCGCCGCGCTGCCGGCCACCCCCGCGGCGAGCGCGACGAGCACGGCGTAGCGGGGCAGCAGCCGCTTGGCCACGAGGTAGGCGAGCAGCACGGATCCGGCGATGACCGGCGCCGTCTTCAGCGAGGTGAAGACATGGGTGCCGAAGCCGAACAGGATGCCCGCCAGCATCGCCGAGACCACCGCCGCCGGCACCTGGCGCATCAGCCACCCGAACACCCCGGTCAGCCCGACCAGCGCGATGACGGCACCGGCGATCAGGAACGCGCCGACGGCTTCGGCGTAGGGGTACGAGCCGAGACTCGTCACCAGCAGCGCCGCGCCCGGCGTGGACCAGGCGGTGATGACCGGCATCCGGGTGCGCAGGCTCAGGCCGCCGCAGGTCAGGCCGCTGCCTATGGAGATCGCCCACACCCACGAGGTGGTCCGCGCGGGGTCGAGGTGTCCGGCCGAGGCCGCCGAGAGCACGATGACGAGTGTCCCGGAGTAGGAGACGACGACGGCGACCAGGCCCGCGAGCACGGCGGAC
>NZ_JACBWZ010001194.1 GCF_013870595.1 Streptomyces sp. WELS2
GACGAGCACGTGCAGCAGGGAGCGCAGGACGCTCTCGTGTCCGGGGGCCCGTCCCCGGTGCTCCGCGACGAGTTCGGCCATCAGGCGCCCCACGGACCGGTCCTGCTCGGGGTCCAGGGCGAACCAGCACCGCTCACCGAGTTCCCGCAGCACTTCGCGGTCGTGGGGGTGGTCCACCAGGAAGTCGTCGGTGAACAGCGCGAGCGTCCCCTCCGGGCCCCGGCCGCCCTCCCAATGGTGCACCTGGCCGGGCAGGATCACCGCCAGGTGCGGGGGGCGCAGCGGCCAGCGCGCGAGATCGACGACATGGGTGCCGGAACCGGCGCTGACGTGGACGATCTCGTAGAAGGTGTGCCGGTGCGGCCGGTCCCACCGGGACAGCGGCCCCACGGCTTCGAAGGAACCGGCGGCGAAGGGCGGGGCGCCGGGGCCGGCCACCTCCAGCCGGTGCAGGGGTACGTCCCCGGCCGCGGGCGGCGATCCGGTGGTTCCCGGTAACACGGTGGTGCTGCGCATCGGCCATGTTCCCCTTTCTCCAGGACCTGTCGGGCACCGCACGGGCGCGAACAGGTACAGACCAATCGCGTCGCTGTGACCATGCCACGGACCGGGACACCGGGAAACAGCGAAACCCGCCCCTCTGGTCTGTACCAGCCTCTTGCCCCAGGCCCGCGCACCCCGCAAGCTCCCCTCATGGAGCTGGAGTTGCGGCATCTGAAGACCATTCGGGCCATCGCGGAAGCGGGCAGTCTGACCAAGGCGGCGACGGCCCTCGGACTCGCCCAGCCGGCGCTCAGCGCGCAGCTCAGGCGCATCGAGCGGGCGTTGGGCGGCACGCTCTTCGAGCGCGGACGGTACGGCGTACGGGCCACCGCCCTCGGAGAGCTGGTCCTGGAGCGCACCCGGATCGTGCTGCCCGCGGTCAGCGAACTCCAGCGGGAGGCGGCCCGGTTCGCGCGCACCCGGCGGGACGGGGATCGGCTGCGGCTCGGCGGCACCCACGGTCCGCTGCCGGGCGCGCTGGTGGACCGGCTCGCCGACACCGTCCCCGGCACCACCGTGACCACCTGCGCCTCCTGGTCGGAGCGGGAACTGGCGGAACTGCTGGCCGAGGGACGCCTGGACTTCGCGCTGGCCGGCGTCTGCGGCTCCGCTCCCCCGCCGGACGCACCGCATCTGACCTGGGAGGAGGTCGCCGTCGACCCGGTGTTCGTGATGCTCCCCGACGGCCATCCGCTCGCCCGCGGCCGGGAGGCCGACCTGGCCGCGCTGGCCGGCGAGGAGTGGGCGTGCGTCCCGGGCGACGGCTGTTTCGGGGACTGTTTCACCGCGGCCTGCGCACGGGCCGGTTTCACCCCCCGCCGGATGTACGAGACGGACACCGCGTCCTGTGTCCATCTGGTGCAGGTGGGCCGGGCGGTGGGCCTGTGCCGGGCCACCTTCCCGCCGACGCCCGGGATCACCACCCGGCCGCTGGCCGGGACCCCGCTGGTGTGGCGGCATCT
>NZ_JACBWZ010001195.1 GCF_013870595.1 Streptomyces sp. WELS2
CCGCCGCCGCCGAGTTCGACGGCCGGAGAATCACCGAGGACCCCTTCACGCTGGGCGTGGCCTCGGGTGACCCGCTGCCCGGCTCGGTCCTGCTGTGGACCCGGCTGGCCCCGCAGCCGTACCAGCCCGACGGCGGACTGCCCGCGCAACGCGTCACGGTGCTCTGGGAGTTGGCCCACGACGCCGACTTCCGCCGGATCGTCAGGCGCGGCACCGCGACCGCCCACCCCGAGTTCAGCCACACCGTCCACGTCGAGGTGCCCCACCTGCCGGCCGACCGCGTGTACTTCTACCGCTTCCGGGCCGGCGCCTGGCTGAGCCCCACCGGCCGCACCCGTACCGCCCCGCCGCCCGGCAGCCGCCCCACCGCGCTCACCCTGGGCGCCGTCTCCTGCCAGGCCTACGCCGACGGCTACTACACCGCCTACCGCCACCTCGCCGAGGACGACGTGGACGTCGTCTTCCACCTGGGCGACTACCTGTACGAGTACGCCGTCAACGCCACCGGGAACGACCGCGAGTACACCGACCGCACCCTGCCGTCCCACTACAACCACGAGACGGTGACGCTGGAGGACTACCGGCTGCGCTACGCCCTGTTCAAGTCCGACCCGGACCTGATGGCCGCGCACGCCGCGCACCCCTTCGTGGTCACCTGGGACGACCACGAGACGGAGAACAACTACGCCGACGACACACCGGAGGACGGCGGCTCCTCCGAGGAGTTCCTGCTGCGCCGCGCCTCCGCCTACCGCGCCTACTGGGAGAACCAGCCCCTGCGCCGGCCCCAGCTGCCCACCGGCTCCGACATGCGGCTCTACCGCCGCCTGCACTGGGGCCGGCTCGCCCAGTTCGACGTCCTGGACACCCGCCAGTACCGCTCCGACCAGGCCTACGGCGACGGCTGGCAGTATCCCGGCCCGGAGTCCGAGGACCCGGCGCGCACACTCACCGGTGCCACGCAGGAGCGGTGGCTGATCGACGGCTGGCACGCCTCGCGGGCGCTGTGGAACGTCGTGCCGCAGCAGGTCACCTTCTCCCGGCGGTACAACACCACCGCCACGCCGTCCAAGGTTTCCATGGACTCCTGGGACGGCTACCCGGCCTCCCGCGAGCGGATCCTGGCGGGGGCCGAGGCCGCCGGCGTGGAGAACCTCATGGTCCTCACCGGCGACGTGCACGTGCACTACGCGTTCGACATCAAGCGCGACTTCGACGACCCCGGGTCCCGGACCGTGGGCACGGAGATCGTCACCACGTCGATCACCAGCGGGCGCGACGGAGCGGACCGGCCGGGCAACTGGGCCACCTACCTCGCGGCCAACCCGCACATGAAGTTCTACAACGGACGGCGCGGCTACGTCACCGTCACGCTCGGGCAGCAGGCGGCCCGCGCCGACTTCAAGACCGTCCCGTACGTCACCAGGCCGGGCGCACCCGTCACGACCGCGGCGTCCTTCGTCACGGAAGCCGGCGCCCCAGGACTCGAGCCGGCCTGACCACC
>NZ_JACBWZ010001196.1 GCF_013870595.1 Streptomyces sp. WELS2
TCCCTGCCCTTGACGTAGGCGGTGTAGGCCTGCGGGCTGGTGAACCACAGGGACGGGTCCTCGCCGAACAGCAGCGCCCGCTTGGCCAGGACGTAACCGAACTCCTCCGGGGTGAGATAGCCCAGCTTCTGGGAGGAGACCGCGTCCTGCCGGTAGGCGTCCAGCAGCAGCCAGCCCGCGCCCAGGTAGGCCGCCGCCGTGTCCGTCAGGATCTCGTTCTCCGCCGTGGTGGGAAAGGCCAGGTCCAGGCGGTGCAGATAGACGTGCGCCACCTCGTGGGCGAGGGCCGCGCCGATGTCGGCGCGGTGGGTGCGGAACCGGTCGTTCAGCTCGACGAAGTACTCGGGGCCCGCCGCCAGTTCGACGTTCGCCGCGTGGGTCATCTCCCGGAAGCCGACGATCAGCCGCGCGTCCGGCAGCCGGAAGTGCCGCACGATCTCCCGGGCCACCCGCTGCGCGCCCAGATGCAGGTCGTCCGTGTCGCAGAAGGCCACGTCGGCGGGGGCCACGCTGGCCGAGAACGTCTCGATGGTGTCCCGGGACAGCCGCCGGTACAGCGCGGTGACGGCGGCCCGCACCGTCTCCAGGTGCGGGTAGCCGTGCTCGACCGGTCCGCCGTCGGCCACGTCGGCACCCCCTGAAGCCACCGGAACTCCTCTCCACTGTAGGCGGGAGGGGCCCCGGCGGACGGCCCCTTTCCCGCCGGCCGGGGGATACCCGGGCAGGGGCCCCCGCGCCCTCACACCGGCAGCAGGCGCGGAGCCGGCGCGTCCGGCCGGCCCTCGTCCAGGTCCAGCACCCACACCTCGTTCCCGCCCTCCCGCAGCACCGGCCCGGGCACGTACAGCGACCGCTGGGGCCCCGCCGACCAGTAGCGGCCCAGGCCGAAGCCGTTGATCCAGGCGAACCCGCGGGTCCGGCCGGGCAGCTCCAGCCGGGCGTCCCCGGCGCCCCGGACCGTGACCGAGCCCCGGTACAGCCCCGGCGCGTGCCGGACCGGCGGCGCGCCGAAGGGCACCGCGGCCACACCGTCGGCGAACGCGTCCAGATCCAGCCCACGCGCGCGTACCCCGTGCAGATACTGCCGCTCGTGCAGGATGCCGCCGGTGATCCCCTTCGGCTCCCCGAGCCGGGGCCCGTAGTTCACCCGCCCCAGGGACTCCACCCACAGCTCCACGCGCGCGTGCCCCGCGACCGGCTCCGTCAGCCGCGGCTCCGCCTCCGTGAGCACCCCGGCCCGCTCCCCGTCGACGTACACCACGGCGAGGTCGCGCAGCCCGCGCACGGACAGCGGGTAGGGCCCGCGCGGGCCGGGCACCTCGACCGCGTACCGGACCAGGCCCCGGGTGATCCCCAGCTCCTCGAACACCGGCGGCACCGGCGTGACCGTCTCCGGCCCGCCCAGCGCCCCCAGCACCCCCGTCAGGGACGCCCAGCCGGTGAGCACCGTACCACGCGGGCCTGGACGCCTCCGTGCGCGCCGCGCACCAGTCCCGGTTCCTG
>NZ_JACBWZ010001197.1 GCF_013870595.1 Streptomyces sp. WELS2
CGCTCGTCGAGGAGGAGGTCGAGCGGCGCGCCCGGGAACTGGCCGCCCGCCCGCCGGTGTTCCTGTCCCTGGAGGGCGGTTTCCACGGCAAGCTCGCCGCCAGCGTGCAGCTCACCCACAACGAGGGCTACCGGCTGCCGTTCGCCGCCCTCGCCGCCCAGGCGCGCTTCGTCCCGCACGGCCGGCCCGACGTCCTCAAGGAGATCCACGCCGAGGAACGCGGCGTCCTGCCCGAGCCGGCCGTCGTGGACGGCCGGGTAACCCTCGTGGACCAGGAGTTCCCCGTCTTCTGCGCCTTCCTCCTGGAGCCCGTCCAGGGCGAGGGCGGCATCCGTGAACTGTCGGCCGAGTTCGCCCGGGAGATACAGGAGTTCTGCGCCGCCATCGGATGCCCCGTGGTCGTCGACGAGATCCAGAGCGGGATGGGGCGCACCGGCACCCTGCTGGCCAGTTCCCCGCTCGGCCTGCGCGGTGACTACTACACGCTCGCCAAGACGCTCGGCGGCGGCATCGCCAAGACGTCCGTGATGCTGGTGCGGCGTACCTGGTACCGCAAGGAGTTCGAGATCGTCCACAGCTCGACCTTCGCCAAGGACAGCTTCTCCTGCCACATCGCCCTGAAGGTCCTGGAACTCCTCGAGGCGGACGGCGGGGCGGCCTACCGGCGCGCCGAGGAGCGCGGTGAGGCGCTGCGCTCGATGCTGACCCGGCTGCGCGCCGACTTCCCCGACGTGGTCGCGGACGTCCGTGGCCGGGGCCTGATGCTGGGCCTGGAGTTCCGGGACCAGTCGGAGTCCTCCTCCGAGCAGATCCGGCAGGCCGCCCAGGGCGGGCTGTTCGGCTATGTGCTGGCCGGACATCTGCTCCGCCGCCACCGGGTGCGCACCTTCCCCACGGCGAGCGCCGTCAACACCCTGCGCTTCGAACCGTCCATCGAGGTCGACGACGCGCAGATCGCCCAGCTGGAGGCGGGGCTGCGGGACGTCTGCGCCCTGCTGCGGGCCGGGGACGGCCCGGCACTCGGCTCCGCGTGAAGTCCGGTGTACAGGCCAGCTGTTGAGCGTTGAGCGAAAGTGTCTTGCACCGCCTTACGGTGATCCGGCGAGAATCGCGGGATTTCGTTGTTACCAGTGCGGATGACGGGGGAAACGCATGCGCATACGTGTTCTGGGGCCGCTCGAGGTCGAGGACGACTCCGGGCTCGTAGAGCTGGGCGGGGTGCGGCAGCGCTCCGCCCTGGCCTATCTGCTCCTGCACGCCAACCAGGTGGTCTCCACCAGCCAGTTGCTGACGGCGCTGTGGCCGGCCGACGACGCGCCCATGACCGCGCGGAAGATCCTGCAGAACGCCGTCTGGCGGCTGCGGGGCGCGTTGTCCGGGAACCGGCCCGAGGGCGCGCTCCCGGAGCTCCTCACCCGGAGCCCCGGGTACATGCTCCGGGTCGCGCCCGACCAGGTGGACCTGCTGGTCTTCCAGCAGCGGGTCGCCGAGGGCCGGG
>NZ_JACBWZ010001198.1 GCF_013870595.1 Streptomyces sp. WELS2
GTCGACACCGGCTCCTACGACACCGTGGCGTGCGCCCCCGACCGCGGCTGCTGGGCGGCCGGCGAGCAGGGCCGGGTGGCCCGGCTGGAACGCTGAGACGGCGGCAGGTCCGGTGACGTGAGCGCGCGTGGGACGGGTACTCGTCCTTCGCCGCGAACGAAAGGAGCGATCATGCCAGCCGGTTCCAGCCCCAAGCGCGAGCGTCAGTACGAGCACATCAAGAAGAGCGCGCAGGACCGGGGCGAGAGCACCGGGCGCGCCAAGGAGATCGCCGCGCGGACGGTGAACAAGGAACGCGCCCGCTCCGGCGAGTCCAAGACCGCCAGCCGCACCTCGACCCAGGACATGTCGTCCGGCAAGCGGGGCGGTCAGCGGTCCGGCAACCGGGTCGGCTCGCACGGCCCGACCCGCGACCAGTTGTACAACGAGGCCAGGCAGCGCGGCATCGAAGGCCGTTCACACATGAACAAGGAGCAGTTGCAGCGCGCGCTGGACCGCAAGAAGGGATGACCCGCCGGCTCAGCCGAGCGTCTGCCGGTGGCGTTCCAGCTCGGGGGCCGTCTTCGTGGCGAGAAACTCCACGACGCGGTACGAGCACACCCCGGCGATGACGAACGGGTCGGTGGCCACGACCTCCTCGATCTCGGCGCGGTCCCCCGTGACGGCCAGGATCACCCCGCCGTCACGGGGGTTCTTGCGTCCGGAGGCCAGGAACAGGCCCTTGTCGTACTGCCGCTCCAGCCAGGCGACGTGGTCGGGCAGGACGGCGTCCACGGCGTCGAGGGGCGCGGTGTAGGTCAGCTCGAGAACGAACATGATCCGGAGCCTACCCCCCCCCGCCCCGCCCCCGGCGGCCGGCGAACCGTAGAGTCGGCCGCGTGACGATCGTCGGCGTACCCGCGGGCTGGCCCGCGACCGAGGAGGAGGCCCGCGCGGTCCAGGACGGGCTGCGCGGCCGAGTGGTGCTCGACGAGCCCGGACCACCGCCCGGGACGGGCCGGGTCACCGGGGTCGACGTCGCCTACGACGACGAGCTGGACCTGGTCGCGGCGGCGGCCGTGGTCCTGGACGCCGCCACCCTGGACGTCGTCGCGGAGGCGACGGCCGTCGGCCGGGTCTCCTTCCCGTACGTGCCCGGGCTGCTCGCCTTCCGTGAGCTCCCGGCCGTGCTGGCCGCCCTGGACCGGCTGCCCGGCCCGCCCGGCCTGATCGTGTGCGACGGCTACGGCCTGGCCCACCCGCGCCGCTTCGGGCTGGCCAGCCACCTCGGGGTGCTCACGGACCTGCCGGTCATCGGCGTCGCCAAGAACCCGTTCACGTTCACCTACGAGGACCCCGGCCCGGCGCGCGGTGCCTCCTCGCCGCTGCTGGCGGGCACCGAGGAGGTCGGGCGCGCCCTGCGCACCAGGGACGGCGTCAAACCGGTCTTCGTCTCCGTCGGCCACCGGGTGAGCCTGTCCGGTGCCCTGGCGCACACCCTCGCGCTGACCCCGCGG
>NZ_JACBWZ010001199.1 GCF_013870595.1 Streptomyces sp. WELS2
GGTCTCGTCTCCGTGACCTCGATCATGGGCACGACCTTTGTGAGCCGGGCGGGCGGGCCGTGATGCCGGGGCGGGCGTCGGGGGCCGGACACCGTGGGAGAAAATAGTTGCCTTGAGAAACTGGGAAGTGTGATGAAAGGTCCCGCATGCCGCACCTCACCATCGACTACTCCTCCCGTCTGGCCGCGGTCCTCGACGCGGGCGTCCTCGTGAAGGAGCTGCATCCGCTGGTCCTGGAGGAATCCGGATCGGCGGGCGTGTGCAAGACGCTGGTCCGGCCGGTGGACACCTACGTCGGGGACACGTCGAACGGGGAGACCGCCTTCCTGCACATCGAGGTGGGCCTCCTCGCCGGCCGCCCCGAACACCAGCGGGCCCGGCTGTCCGAGCGCGTACTGGCCCTGGCCGGCGGACATCTGCGCGCGGCCGGCGTGCCCGAGGCGGTCGTCTCCGTGGAGGTCAGGGAACTGGCCGGCAGCTACCGGCTGTCCACCGTGACCACGGCCGGCGGGTGACCTCCCCACGGCCCCGCGCCGGCCGTCGTCACCAGGGGACCCCTTAGCCGTCGCGGGGACCCCCTGGGGGCCCTAGGGGTGTCTTGCGTCACCACCCCCTGCCTAGCCTCCGAAATCGAAAGGGGAAGCGGACCGGCAACCGTCCGGAGGCGATCCGCACGGCCCAGGCCCTCACTTCGATCCCGATCGGATGGCGCGCTGGTGAACAACGAAGAGCAACTGCTCGACTATCTCAGGCGGACGACGGCGGACCTGCGCGAGGCGCGGCGACGGCTGCGCGAGAACGAGCGACGCGCACACGGCCCGGTCGCCGTCGTCGGCATCGGCTGCCGCTACCCCGGCGGCGTCACCACCCCCGAGGACCTGTGGGACCTCGTCGCGACCGGCACCGACGCGGTGACCGGCTTCCCCGCCGACCGCGGCTGGGACGTGGACGCCCTGTACGACCCCGACCCGGCCCGGCCCGGCAAGACCTACGCCCGCACCGGCGGATTCCTGCACGACGCCGCCGACTTCGACCCCGGCTTCTTCGGCATCAGCCCCCGCGAGGCCCTCGCCATGGACCCGCAGCAGCGGCTGCTGCTGGAGACCTCCCACGAGGCCTTCGAACGGGCCGGCATCGTCCCCGCCTCCCTGCGCGGCAGCCGCACCGGCGTGTTCGCCGGCGTCATGTACAACGACTACGCCACCCGCCTCGGCTCCGTACCCGACGACCTCGACGGCTACCTGGCCAACGGAAGCGCCGCCAGCATCGCCTCCGGCCGCGTCGCCTACACCTTCGGACTCGAAGGGCCCGTCGTCACCGTCGACACCGCCTGCTCCTCCTCCCTGGTCGCCCTGCACTGGGCGGTACGGGCGCTGCAGTCCGACGAGTGCTCCCTCGCCCTGGCCGGCGGGGTCACCGTGATGTCCACCCCGGAGACCTTCGTCGACTTCAGCCGGCAGCGCGGGCTCGCGCCGGACGGCCGCTGCAAGGCGTT
>NZ_JACBWZ010000012.1 GCF_013870595.1 Streptomyces sp. WELS2
CCCCGGTGATGGTCAGCAGTCCGAGCAGCAGGCTGCCGCTGACCGTGCCCGCCGTCGCGCGGCCCACGCACGGCACCCCCGGCATCCCCGGCACGGACGTGTACGAGGTGACCCAGCGGCGCGCCCTTGTGGAGATCCTGCCCGGCACCCGCACGGAGATCTGGTCGTACGACGGCACCTTCCCCGGTCCGACCTTCCGCGCCCGCTCCGGCCGCCCGGTCCGGCTCCGGATGACCAACACCCTGCCCACGCCCACCGCGACCCATCTGCACGGCGGAGTCACCCCGCCCGGCTCCGACGGCTACCCCACCGACCTGCTGCACCCGGCGGGGCACCGCGAGGACTCCGCGCACCCCATGCGGGGGATGGCGGGCACACACGGCGGAACCATGCCGGAGGGCGACTCCGTCACCGGCGCGCGCACGTACACGTACCCCCTTCGGCAGCGGGCCGCCACCCTCTGGTACCACGACCACCGCATGGACTTCAGCGGCCCGCAGGTCTGGCGCGGGCTCGCCGGGTTCTTCCTCGTGGACGACGACGAGGAGGACGCGCTGCCGCTGCCGAAGGGCGACCGCGACATCCCGCTGATGCTGTGCGACCGGTCCTTCGACGCCGACGGCGCCTTCCGCTACCCGTCGCTCGACCCCACCCTCACCCGCACCCCCGGCGTCCGGTCCGGCTACATGGACGGCGTGCTCGGCGACGTACAGCTGGTCAACGGCCGCCCCTGGCCGTACCTCGAAGTGAGCGCGGTCCGCTACCGGCTACGGCTGCTGAACGCCGCCAACGCGCGCCGCTACCGGCTGGCGCTCACCACCTCCGACGGCCGCCGCCTGCCCTTCGTCCAGGTCGGCAGCGACCAGGGTCTGCTGGCCCGCCCGCAGACCCTCCACACGCTCACCATGGCCCCGGCCGAGCGCTACGACGTCGTCCTCGACCTCTCCGGCTGCGCGCCGGGCACCACCGTCACCCTCGTCAACACCCTGGCGGACGGGGCGATGCGCGACGTCATGCGGTTCCACGTCACCAGCCGGGGGCGCGGCCGCGACGACAGCAGGATTCCCGCCCGCCTGTCCCGGCCGGAGACGCTGCGTCCGGAACAGGCCGTGACCACCCGGCACTTCGACTTCCGGCTCGGCTCGGACGACACCTGGACCGTCAACGGCCACCCCTTCGACCCGGCGCGCACCTGGGCGACACCACGCCTGGGCACCGTCGAACGATGGCGGCTGACCAGCGACTTCCACCACCCCGTCCATCTGCACCTGGCGCATTTCCAGGTGCTGTCCCGGGCCGGCGGGGCCCCCGACGCCGGCGACCGCGGCTGGAAGGACACGGTCGACCTGCGCCCGTACGAGGTCGTGGAGATCCTCGCGCGCTTCGACGGATACCGGGGGCGCTACATGCTCCACTGCCACAACCTCGAACACGAGGACATGGCGATGATGGCCAATTTCCGCGTGGTGTAAGGGAAAACGATCCGAAAGGACGTACGCAATGCCGAAGAAGCAGAGCACCACCGGCGGACCGACCGCGCGCCGCGCCGTGGGCGTGGCCCTGGCCGCCGGGTTCCTGACGCTGGCCGTGGCCGCACCGCAGCCCGCGCTGGCCCTGACCGCCGGACCGGCCACGACGACGGCGAGGACCGCGACGGCCGCGACCGTCCCCTCCCCGGTGGGCACCTGGTCGGTGACGACCCAGGAGTCCGACCACCCGGCCTCGACGGGCACCCTCTACTTCTACGCCGACCACACCCTGCGGCTGGAAGCGCACCCCGGCCCCGACGGCAAGCCGGTGTTCATCGGCACCGGCGAGTGGTGCGCCGGCTACGGCGGCACGCTCCACTACGAGTTCACCCACCCGCTGCCGGGCACGCGCACCGGTACGGCCTACGTCGAACTGGACGGCGTCCTCACCTCGTCGACCGCCTTCTCCGCCCACGGTCTGACGAACCGCGTCTACGACGACGGCGGCACCGAGACCGTGACCATCGACATGACGGGCACCAGGACCGCCTGACCGGCACCGCGAGGGGAGGCCGAGCGGCGCCGGAGCCGCTCGGCGCTCCTCGGACCACCCAAGCAGGCGAAGACTCCGGGGCGGTGCACGCCGGCGTGGTGCCGGACGTACACCGCCCCGGAGCGGGACGCGTCGGTGGGGGCGGCCGTTACTTCGGTTCGCCGGCGAAGAGCGAGGTGGACCAGACGTAGCCGAGCACCGCCAGTCCGAGGCACCAGGCGACGGCCAGCCACCCGTTGTGGCCGATCCCGGTGCCGAGCAGCAGTCCGCGCAGGGTCTCGATGGCCGGGGTGAACGGCTGGTACTCGGCGATCGGCTGGAACCAGCCCGGCATCGCGTCGACCGGCACGAACGCGCTGGACAGCAGCGGCAGCACCATCAGCGGCAGGGCGTTGTTGCTGGCCGCCTCGGCGTTCGGGCTGGACAGGCCCATGCCGACCGCGATCCAGGTGAGCGCCACGGAGACGAGCGCCAGCAGTCCGACGGCCAGCAGCCAGTCCAGGGCGGTGGCGTCCGGGGCCCGGAACCCGATGGCCACCGCGACGGCCCCCACGAGCACCACGCTCATCACGCACTGGATCACGCTGCCGACGACGTGCCCGACGAGCACCGACCCGCGGTGGATCGCCATCGTACGGAAGCGGGCCATGATGCCCTCGGTCATGTCCGTGGCCACGGAGACGGCGCTGCCGATCGTGGTGCTGCCGATGGTCATCAGCAGGATGCCCGGGACGAGATAGGCGAGGTACGCGGACCGGTCCGTCCCGCCGCCCGTGACGCCCGCACTCATCACGTCGCCGAAGATGTAGACGAAGAGCAGCAGCAGGACGACCGGCGAGAGCAGCAGGTTCAGCGTCATCGACGGGTAGCGGCGGGCGTGCAGCAGATTGCGGCGCAGCATCGTCGAGGAGTCGCGCACGGCCAGGGAGAGGGAGCTCATCGGACATCCTCCGTGGACAGGGCCGGCCCGGCGCCGGCGGTGAGGGCGAAGAACACGTCGTCGAGGTCGGGGGTGTGCACGGTCAGCTCGTCCGCCTCGACACCGGCGGCCTCCAGCCAGTCGAGCAGGGAGCGCAGTTCGCGCTGGCTGCCGTCACTGGGGACGCGCAGCGCCAGCGCCTCGTCGTCCGCCGTGGCCTCGCGCAGCGCGGAGGCGGCGGACCGGTACGCGGCCGGATCGGTGAAGCGCAGCCGCACGTGTCCGCCGGGGACGAGGCGCTTGAGCTGGTCGGCGGTGCCCTCGGCGGCGATCTTCCCGCCGTTGAGCACGGCGATGCGGTCGGCGAGCTGGTCGGCCTCCTCCAGGTACTGCGTGGTGAGGAAGACGGTGACGCCGTCCGCGACCAGCTCGCGGACGATCTGCCACATGGTGTGCCGGGAGCGTGGGTCGAGGCCGGTGGTCGGCTCGTCGAGGAAGATGATGCGCGGGGCGCCGACGAGGGTCATGGCGATGTCCAGCCGGCGCTTCATGCCGCCGGAGTAGCTCTGGGCGGGCTTCTTGGCGGCCTCGGCCAGTCCGAACCGCTCCAGCAGCTCGGCGGTGACCCGCCGCCCCTCGCGCTTGGACAGGTGGTGCAGATCCGCCATGAGGAGCATGTTCTCCTCGCCGGTGATCAGCCCGTCGACGGCGGAGAACTGCCCGGTGACCCCGATCGCGGCGCGTACGGCCTGGGGTTCGGCGGCGAGATCGTGGCCCGCGACCCGGGCCTGTCCGCCGTCGGCGGTGACGAGTGTGGACAGGATCTTCACGGTGGTGGTCTTGCCGGCGCCGTTCGGCCCGAGCAGCGCGAACACGGAGCCGGCGGGGATGTGCAGATCGATGCCGTCCAGGACGGTCTTGTCGCCGTAGGACTTGCGCAGGCCGACGGCGGAGATGGCGGCGACCTGCCGGCCCGTGCTGGACGTGGGCATGACAGACATGTCGATGGAGCCCTCCCGTTCAAGCGAGGAAGAAGTAGGGGAAGCGGAGGAAGCAGAGGAAGCGAGCGGGGAGGCCGGCGGGCCCGTTGCCTGTTGCCCCTGGCTCGTGGCCCGTGGCCCGTGGCCCGGTGCTCAGCTCCGGGCGCGGCGGATGTCGATGTTCCCGTAGCGGGTGCGGGCGCGGACCTGGACGGTCTCCTCGGCCGTGTCCGGGGCGCCGGAGACGGTGAGCGCGTTGCGCACCTGCCCCGCGCCGGAGCTGACGTCGAGCCAGGCGGCCGTGCCCTCGCGGATGCCGAGGTCGATGGCGCCGTAGGAGGTCTCCAACTGGACGGTGCCACGGGCCACGTCACCCACGCGCACGGTGCCGTGGGCGGTGGTGGCGGTGACCGAGTCCTCGGCGCGCCGCACCTCGATGTCGCCGTTGGCGTTGCTCACCCGCAGCGCGCCGGTCGCGACGTCGACGGTCGTGCCGCCGTGCGAGTTCTTCAGCACGGCCGGGCCGTCGAGGAGGCCGACGCGCACACTGCCGGTGCTGGTGCTGATCTCGGCCCGGCCCTCGACCCGGTCCACGGTGATGGAGCCGTGCGCGGCGGTCAGCTCCAGCGGGCCGGTCGCGTCCAGGCGGACGTCGCCGGACGAGGTCTTCACCCGCACCTCGCCGAGCCGGCCCTCGCCGAGCACCTGGGTCCAGGCCCCGGTCATGTCGACGCGGGAGCCCGCGGGCAGCTCGACCGTCACGTCCACGACGCCGGTGCGGCCGAACAGGTTGGACTTGGGCGTCCGGACGGTCAGCGCACTACTCGCGTAGGAGACCTCGGTCTGGTCGGCCGTCCGCACGTCCAGGTCCTTCTTCGGGTTGCGGGCCCGCACCTCCACCACGGTGTCGAGGCGGTCGCTCGCGGTGAACTGGATGGAACCGGCGTCCACCCGCGCGGTGACCGAGATCGGTTCGGGAGTGTCGAAAGAAGGCATGGCTGTCCCGTCCTCGTGAGTCTTGGGAACGTCCCCGCAGGTGGGACGTGGTGTGAGTGAAGTGGAGCGGGTGGGGCGGTGGTTAGCGCACCCAGCCCGTGAAGCGCTGTCCGACGGTCTGGCTCTTCTCCGCCGTCCGCGGCCGGGAGCCGCCGTCGACCGCGGCCGACACGGCCCGCACGAGCCATGCGTTGACCGACAGCCCCTCGCGACTCGCGGCCTCCTCGGCCCGGGCCTTGAGCTGGGCGGGCAGCCGCAGATTGACGCGGGCGGTGCCGCCCTCGTCCGCCTCGGCCGGCACCTTGAAGGCCTCGACGGGCGCGGCCGCCTCCGCATGACCCCCGGCCTCGACGGCCGGCAACGCCACCACGAATTCCGGGTCCAGCCCTCGCAGCCGCACGTCCACCGACCCCGGGGCGAGCTCCCGGGTGACTTCGTCCATGGCGGCGGACAGCACGTTCAGCATCGTCAGCCGGGCCGCCGACTCCAGCGGAGCGGTCAGCCTCTCGGCCAGCTCCCGCGCATCCTCCCCACCGGCTTCGGCGGCCACCGCGAGTTCGCGGCGGAGGGTTTCGACATAGGGCGTGAGGTCCATGACGCCATCATGGCACCACAGTGGCGCCATAAGCAACCCCATGGCGCCACGAGTGGGGCCACGGATGCTTCACGGATCGGATACCCGCAGGTCAGGCATAGCGCCAGGCGCCTAGGAGGCCGTGCCGATCGCCACCAATCCGCCTCACGGACCCGGACGACACTCCCGCTCAGCGCCAAGGTGACACCACTTGGCGCCACGGTGGCATCAAGCATGCGCGGGAAGAAGACCCGGCCCATGTCGGGTGGAGGAGCGGACCGTTCAGGAGTACCGGAAACTCCTCCGCGACCGCTCGCGTGATCAGTCCGCTTGAAGTTCCTCGATGACCTGCTCGGCCATGCGCTGTGCGGGCTCCAACCGAGGGTCCTCCGGGTGCGCGTACGGGCCAAGGATCTTCGAGCAGACGAACAGCGTCATCAGCTTGCCGTCCCGGCTCTCGAAGTCCCGCCGACGCTCCTGACGTACACGATCGGCCAGAGAAGGGACGGCGAGCGAGCTCGCCCACAGCGAGGCCGAGTCCAGTGCCTGTGGGGCGTTCCCCCAGTCCTCCCAGTCGAAGAGGCTGAACACCGGCGCCGTGACGTTGGCCCAGTTCAGGTCGGCGTGGGCGGGCACCCAGCGCTGGACGGTCGTGTCGAAGCCGCCGGGAAAGACAGCCCGAATGGCCTCGGTGACCGACGTCTGGGTGATGGTCTCGGTGTCCGGTGTGGCGACCCGCCTTGTCCGGTGCGCTGCCAGCGCGTGCAGCGAGGCGTTCAACCCGTCCCACCACTCGTCCGAGAGCTCCGGGGCCTCACTCAAAATGGCGTTCCCGACCGGAGCGGCGGGCAGAAGGTCGGTTTCGTCGGCCCGCCACATCACCTGTTCGTTCGTGTCCCGCCAGACCACGCGTCCCCACCACGTCGGCTGGGCTACGCCGTCCAAGCGGCCGGCGCGCTCCGCGCCGTTCCATCCCAAATCGGTGATCTTGTCGAGCAGGCGTCGCTCGATGCGGACCCAGGTCTCGCGGTCGGTCCGTGCCCCTACGGACCTACGCTTGCGCACCACCGTTTCCGGTAGGAAGCGCACCTGCAGAGACCGGGCCACACGATCCAGAATCTCGGCAACTGGCTGCGCACGCAGGTCGACAGTCTGACTCGTGGAGACCGAGAGCGTCATACGCGCGACCGTAGCAACGGGCAGCGCGAGGTAGCCCCATCACAAAACGCCAGGCTGAGGCAATTCGTTGCTACGGAATCGCGATGGCGCAGCCGCTAGGAGCCCCGCCTGGGCTCCGCGCCACGGAACAGGCGCCGGACCGTTCTGGGGGCAGCCCGACCCAAGATCCACTCCCAGGTTTCGCCCATACGATCTCCGGAAACCACTCAGGGGCCCGATCCGCGATGCGGATCAGGCCCCTGATCTGGTACTACGGCGTCGGGGTGGCGGCATTTGAACCCACGACCTCTTCGTCCCGAATGAGGTTCGGTTGGTGAGCTTGCCAGCCTCGATGGAGTATCCGCAGGCCAGACGGGTGGGCTCGGTTGGTGTCGCGGGGCCTGGAAGGGGCTCGGAGAGCTGGCTGGCTCCCGGATGGCTCCCATCGCGTGCGTCCGAAGGGCTCTGCGCGCCTACGCGCTGCCTGTTCGCCCCGGGCTTCTGCGAACACTCGACGGGCACCATGACGCACGCAAGGTCACATGACACTTCCTTTACCCGTCTGTCCTATGGTCGGAGCCGCATCAGCGAACGGGGGAGGCGACAGCGATGGGCGACGGCAAGGTGCCCGGCAAGGTACTGGACATCAAGACCGCTGACATCAAGGCTGCGGCACCGGCTTTCCACCAAGGGGCCATCGACCTGAGCAAGGCGCTGACCACACTGATCCAGACATTGGACGGCCTCGGTGAGCCCTGGGGCCACGACGAGCAGGGCGACAAGTTCGGCAATGTCTACAAGCCGCAGCAGAAGAAGATCGAAAGCGCGGCGGGCATCCTGGTGCTCGGTCTGACGAGCATTCACGAGGCCATGGTGGACCTGTCGGACGGGCACGTGGACAACGACCAGCTCATCGCAGGCATGTTCACGGAAGTGAAGACCCCCCAGCAGAGCGACGGTGCCGGTGAGCGTTGAGGACAAAGCCCGCCACATCCTTCTCAAGCTGGGCCTGTGGTGGCCGGAAGCCGACTCCGGCAAGCTGCGTGACGCGGCGAAAGCCTGGCGCACCTTCGCGAATGCCGTGGACGACGTCCGCTCCCCCGTGCACCGCAGCGCGTCCTCGATCATCCACCACAACACGGGTGAGTCGATCGAGGCGTTCGAGAAGTTCTGGGGCCGCTACGCCAAGGACCAGGACGGTGGCTGGCTGAGCGATCTCGCGAAATCCTCGCGGGAGATGGCCAAGGCGCTGGAGAAGTTCGCCGACGCCATCGACGACGCGATCAACAAGCTCTGGACGCGCATCGGCATTGACGCGGCCGTGATCGCGGGCGGGGTGGCGCTTGCCTTCTTCACCGCGGGCCTCGCTTCGGGGGCTGCCGTCGCGGCGGCCGACGCGGTCATCGAGTTCGGCGCCACGATGGGCATCGCCGTCACTACGACGGTGGCCGAGATCACCGCGGGCACCCTCGTCGCCGCCGCGTTCGGCGGGGTCGAATCGGTCGCGGTCGACCTAGCGGTGGCCCAGCCGCTGAAGATGGCGACGGGTATGCAGCACGGCTTCAGCCTGGATGAGGTCAACCAGTCCGCCAAGGACGGCATGATCTTCGGCGGCGCGCTGGGAGCGGGCGGCGGCCTGCTGAAGGCGAGCATGGAAGGCGGCCTTGCCGATACCACCCCACTGCTGCTGCGCCCGCCGTCGCTCCGCCCCGACCTGGTAGAGCTGGGCCCGGCCGCCCGCAACACCGAGCGCACCCCCTGCGTGGGCGAGCCGATCGACGTGGCGACCGGCGCCATGCTGATGACACAGACGGACCTGACCCTGCCGGGCAGTCTGCCGCTGGAGTTCACCCGCACCCACCTCTCCTCCTACCGGGGAGGAGTCTGCTTCGGCCCGACCTGGGTCTCCGCCCTGGACGAGTGCCTCCAGATCGACGGAGAGGGCGTCGTCTTCGCGGCAGCCGACGGTATGCGCCTGGTGTACCCGGTACCGGAACCCGGTGTGCCCACGATGCCGGTGAAGGGTCCGCGCTGGCCGCTGGAGTGGGACGGCAAGCCGGACGGCGCGATGAGGGTAACCGACCCGGCGACCGGTGTGACGCGCACTTTCGCCGCCCCCGTCCCCTCCCCGACCTTCGGCGTCTTCCACCTGGCGCTGGACTCCTGGAGCGACCGCAACGGCAACCGCGTCGACATCGAACGTGACGACGACGGCATCCCCTTCGGTATCCGCCACTCAGGCGGCTACTACCTCGCCGTCGACACCCAGGGCCCCCGCGTCACCGCCCTGCGCCTGCTGGACGAGCCGCCCTCCCGCTACCACCCGTCCCCCGCGCCCGACGAGGGCACGGTCGTCATGCGCTACGGCTACGACACCGCCGGCAACCTCACCGAGGTCATCAACTCCAGCGGCGAGCCCCTGCGCTTCGCCTACGACGCCGAGGGCCGCGTCACCCGCTGGACCGACCGCAACGGCACCTGGTTCTCGTACGTCTACGACGACCGCGGCCGGGTGACCCGCACCGAGGGTGTCGACGGCATCCTGTCCGGGACACTGACGTACGACGACAGCGCCCGCACCACCACGTACACCGATTCTCAGGGCCACGTCTCGACCCACCGGTACAACGCCGACGGCCTGGTAGTGGAGGAGACGGACCCACTCGGGCATGTCACCCGTACGGAGTGGGACGAGTACGGAGCCCGGCCGGTCACCGTGACAGACCCGCTGGGACACACCACGCGGTACACGTACGACGACACGGGCAACCTCACCGCCCTCACCCTCCCCGACGGCTCGCTGGCCCACGCTTCCTACAACGCACTCGGCTTGCCGACCGAGGTGATCGAGCCGGGTGGCGCGGTCTGGCACCACATGTACGACGAGCGGGGCAACCTGCTCGGCACCGTGGATCCGACCGGCGCCGAGACCCGGTACGCGAATGACGCTGGAGGCCGCCCAACCACCATCACCAATGCCCTCGGTCATACCCGCACGGTGGTCTACAACGCGGCGGGTCTGCCTCTCACCCTCACGGACGAATTGGGTCATACGACAATAATCCGTCGCGATGTGTTCGGGCGGGTGATCGAGGTAACCGACCCGCTGGGCAACACCACCCGTCTGGGCTGGACGACGGAAGGGAAACCGTCCTGGCGCGAGCAGCCCGACGGCGGCCGCGAGTCGTGGATCTGGGACGCCGAGGGCAACCTGCTCGGTTACACCGACGCGGCAGGCAACACGACCCGGCACACCGCGACTCACTTCGACGTCCCCGCCACGCGGACCGATCCGGACGGCTCCCCTTACCTGTTCTCGTACGACACGGAATTGCGGCTGACACGCGTCACCAACCCGCAAGGCCGGACATGGTCGTACACCTACGACGAGGCCGGACGTCTGGTCGCCGAGACGGACTTCAACGGACGTACGCTGACGTACGGGTACGACGCGGCGAGCCGGCTGATCTCGCGCACGAACGGGGCCGGGGAGACGTGCGGTCTGACCCGGGACGCGGCGGGCCGCGTCGTGGAGCAGCGCACGGGTGTCAGTGAGACGACGACCTTCGAGTACGGAGCGGACGGACTGCTTGCCCGGGCGGTCAACCGAGACGCCGAGGTGATTTTCGTCAGGGACGCTCTCGGGCGCATTCTCAGTGAATCGGTCGACGACCGCGTCACGAGTTACGCCTACGATCCCTTGGGCCGCTGTGTTCGCCGTGAAACTCCCTCTGGACTGGTTTCGCGGTGGGCCTACGACGCCGCAGGGCGGCCCTCGGAACTTCGTTCGGACGCGGGAACCCTGACCTTCGCCCACGATGCCGCCGGACACGAGACCGACCGCCAGGTCGGCCCCGATGTCGTGCTGACCCAGACCTGGGACGCAGCTGGCCGCCTGACTCTCCAGTCCCTCACCGCGGGTCCCGCCGATGCGCAGGTCCTGCTTCAGCACCGCCTCTACGCCTACCGCAGTGACGGCTATCAGACGGAGATCCGCGAGCTCACTACGGGCACCCGCCGCTTCGACCTGGACCCGATGGGCCGCGTCACGCGGGTACGCGCCCATGGCTGGGCCGAGACATACGCCTACGATCAGGCAGGCAACCTCGTGCAGGCGACGGCACCCGGTCACTGCTGTGCCGGTGAGCGTGTCTTCGATGGCTCTCTCCTCCGCCGTGCAGGTGGTGACACCTACCAGCACGACGCTCAGGGACGTCTGGTCCGTAAAATCCGCAAGCTGCTCAACGGTCAGACCCGGACCTGGACATACACCTGGACCACCGAGGATCGCTTGATCGAGGTCGGTACGCCGGACGGCGAACGGTGGAGGTACACGTACGACCCGCTCGGACGCCGCCTGTGCAAATACCGCCTGATGCAAGACGGGACGCAGGCGGATCGCACCGACTTCTCCTGGGACGACACGAGGCTGGCGGAACAGAGGGGCGCGGACGGCAGGGTGACCACCTGGGATTACGAACCCGGCACACACCGGCCGATCGCCCAGACCGATCACTGGTGGTCTGCCATCGGACGCGACGCCTCATTCCTCGCCCGGCTGGCAGAGGAGTCGGCACCCGGTCACGCGTCCGTGTTCCAGACAGTCATCACAGATGCCGTCGGCACGCCCACCGAATTGGTCACCGCAGAGGGCGAGACGACATGGCAGAGTCGTACCACTCTGTGGGGAACCTTCCTTGCCGGACCGGCGGAGTCATCTTCCGCCGACTGCCCGCTGCGGTTCCCGGGGCAGTACGCCGACACGGAAACCGGTCTGCACTACAACTACTTCCGTTACTACGACCCCGAGACAGCCTGTTACCTCAGCCAGGACCCCTTGGGCCTGAAGCCGGGCCCCAATCCCTCGGCGTACATCCGCCACCCCGGGACCTGGTCGGACCCGCTGGGGCTGTACGGCTGTGAGCTGACGGACCTCGGGGACGGCTGGTACCGCTCGCCGGAAGGACTCGACTACGGTCCCAACGCGGCCGAGGGACACCGCATCATCCACGTCATGCAGCACACGCGGGAGAACCCCGCAAAGCCCGCTCACGGAGTTTTCGACACGGGCAACCAGGGCGTGCTGGAATCGGTTGACGAAGCATGGAGCCGACGCGCCATGGCGGTCTCGGTCAACCCGCAGGGGGCCCGTACCACCTACATCATCCCCATGGGACGACAGGTGGGTTACAACCCCGGAGAGGACTATATTTCGATCACTGTCGAACACGGCAATGAAGTGATCACGGCCTTCCCGAGGAGCTGGAACTGATGGACAAGGTTGCCTGCGCGCACTGTGGCCAGGACTGGGTGCGCTGTTACGAGCGCAAGGACACGGGCCAGAAGTTCCTGCTCTGCCCTGAGTGCGAGTCCGTCTGGGACCTGGGGGACGACCTCAATGAGGACACGGACATGTATCTGAGCGAGTACGTGCTCACCACGGGGAATGCATGGGAGCTCATCACCCCGTGCACATGAGAAAGCGGGGCGGAGTCATGTCGCAATGGCCCGTAGTGGCGCAGGAGGAATACCGCTCGGGCGCGCTAACGGTGTCAGCGCGGACGCCGTAGACGGCTGATTGGATGCCAGGGCCGAAGCACTCGCGCCACGGAGGGGCGCCCCGGACGTCCCAGCAAGGTGCTCAGCCTGCGCGGTATCCGCCACCGCATCGCCCGCAAGGGTGTCGAGTCCTCGCAGCGGCTGGGCCGGCATCGGTGGGTGGTGGAGAGAACCGTGTCCTGGCTGGCCGGCTGCCGCCGTCTCCACCGCCGCAATGAACGCAAGGCCGAACACTTCCTCGCCTTCGTCGGCCTGGCCGCAGCCTTCGTCAGCTACTGCCGATTGGCAGCTCTCCCCACGGCCTGAGCCGGTTCTGCTGTAGGTCGAAGCAGACCAGCCCCCGCGAACACCATTATCGGCGGCGGTAACAGGGGGCAGCCCTTCAGGCGAAAGATGAAGAATCGGCGCGCTGGTTATTCGAGAAATGGAGTTGTGAAGCCCCAAGAAGACTTGTCCCGCAATGATCAGACAGAGCGGCGTCGCAGACGGTTGCCGACCGGTTGCGGAGTCAGTCCAGGCCGGTTGCCCATGCCGTCAGCGCGGCGAAATCGTCGATGGCAAGGCCGCATCGCGGGTCGACTCGACGCAGTAGGGCGGGACCGTCGTGGTGCTTCTTCACCCACGTACGATCCGCCTCTGTGATCTCGTCGTCGATCCAGGCGAACGCACGGCCTTCCGCCCACGTGACGACCTCGGGCGTCTTCCAGAACACACCGTCCCCGGGCTCGGGACGAGGCGAGGGCCAGGCGATGAAGGGCAGCTCGGGCAATCCGAGGACGGGCGCGACGAAGGTGTTGGCTTCTTCCTCCCACGTTGTCGCCCACACCAGGTCGAAAGGAAGCGCATCCAGCGCCGGGCCGTGATCCGGGTTGAGCCACACCCGCAGCGGCTTCACGGGCTTGTTCGGCAGCCCCCACTCAGTCAGCCGGCGTCGCTCGGCAGCCTCCCACCGAGGGGTCAGCAGGCGGTGCGTCTGATAGCCCTCCGGCCGACGGTGCGGCTTCGCGGCATACGGGTTCAGCGGTCCGTCCACATCCACCAGCAGCACTGGACACACCAGCTCGTCCCCCTTGGTTCCGCATCGCACCGTACCGGCCGGTGACGGGACCACCGAGCGATTTTCTGACCGGTACTGACTCCGTAACTCCAGGCTCCGGGGTGCTGGACGATCTCAACATGGCAGCAGTGATCACGGCGTCGCAGCCGTCCTGGATAGCCCCATTTTCGGGGCTGAGCCCGCGCTGCTTCGACAAGCTGGTGACCGCCCTGCGCCGTGAGGGAGCCGGACGCTGTCCGCCGAGGCCGGCCGTGGTGCCCGCCCCCGGGAGATCGTGTTCTGCTGGTTGCGGCGTATTGGCGCACGAACCTGACGCTGCGCCAGCTCGCGCCGCTGTTCGGAATCTCGAAGTCTGCGGCCGACCGCATCATCAACCGCCTCGCACCGTTGCTCGCGCTGCGGCCGCGCCGACGGTTCCGCAAGGGCACCGTGCTCATCGTGGACGGCACCTTGGTCCCCACGCGGGATCATGCGGTGGCCGAGCAATCGAAGAACTACCGGTACTCCAGAAACCACCAGGTCGTCATCGACGCCGATACACGGCTGGTCATCGCGGTTGGCCAGCCCCTGCCCGGCAATCGCAACGACTGCAGGGCGTGGGAGTCGTCCGGTGCGAAGGCCACCGTCGGCAACACTACGGTGATCGCTGACGGAGGCCGCGGCACTGGCCTGTTGATCCCGTAGCGCCGCGAACCCGGCCAGGCCGAACTCCCGGCCCGGAAAGAGGAGCACAATCGCTCACACCGCAAGGTCCGAGCCCGCGTCGAGCACGTCTTCGCCCGCATGAAGAGCTGGAAGATCCTCCGCGACTGCCGCTTGAAGGAAGACGGCGTTCATCACGCCATGCTTGGCATAGCCCGCCTGCACAACCTCGCGCTCGCCGGATAGGCCGGTCCGAGGTGGCCATCCCCGATGCTGACCGTGTCCACTCAGTTGATCATTGCGGGACAAGTCTTACTTAGCCCTTCGCAGACCATCATTTCCCTGGCGTCGGTGGAGTGTGAACAACACGCGGCGCACGCGAGGGGCGAGGGGCGAGGGCGCGTGCGTGGTCGTGGAAACGCGCTGAGTGATGACCTGCCACGTGTCGTGATCTCCAGGGGCGGTTGAGGTGGGCCGGCATGGCATTCCCAGCCGATCGCGAGGCTGGATTCGCGAACGCGCAGGTCCGAGTGCCCTCAGCTGCCGCACTTGAGAGGTCGTTCGCTTTCCGAATGCCGTGTGCGGATTCCGCTGGTCAGGCATGAGATTGCGACTGTGGCGGGAGTCTCGACTTGTTGCTGATCGAGTCGGCGTGGGGGTGGCGGATGCCGTCGATGCGGGCGGTCCTGGAAACACGGCGAAAGGCTGCTGCCGTGCGGGTGGAGGAGCTCGAAGCCGAACTGGAGCGGTTGCGGGCGGACTTGGTGGATGCCGAGGAGGTTCTCCGGCTTCGGACGATCGGCCTCGAGCAGTATCTGGAAGCGCTCGCCGAGGAGGAACAGCCGGCCGAGACGGTCGTTGGCCCGAGGAAGCCGGTGGGCCCGCGCCGTGCGGTGCCGCATCGCCAGAACGCAGCCGGGGTCGAAGACCTGTCGGTGGACTACCAGGCGGTGATGGCGGCCGCGGCCGAGGCCGGGAGCGACGGGCTGGGTGCCCGGCGGGTGGCCGTGGTACTCGGCTGGGACAGTGCCTCGGCCTCACGCGTCGAGGGCGCGAGAGCACGGTTGAAGAGGCTGGTGGAGACGAAGCCCGGGAGGTTCACCCTGCCGGCAGAACAACGCACTGATGAGGCTGTGCGGCCAGGCGGCGGTTCATGAGGGCGATCATCGACCAGCGGATGACGGCTTCGCTCGTGTCGGTGCGTCGTTCGTAGTTCCGGACCAGGCGTCGGCTGCGCAGGAGCCAGGCGAAGGACCGTTCGACGACCCAGCGGCGGGGCAGTGGCTGGAAGCCGCGGACGTCCTCGCTGCGGCGGACGATGTCGAGGACGAGCCCGAGATGCTGGCTTGTCCAGTCGGTGAGGTGGCCGGTGTAGCCGCCATCGGCCCAGACCCGCGCCAGCCGCCGGAAGCGGCCGGCCGCCGCTGGCAAAAGGGACCGGGCGCCGTCCCGGTCGGTCACGGATGCCGGTGTGACCAGCACGGCCAGGAGAAGTCCGAGCGTTCGGTGAGCAGGTGCCGCTTGCGTCCGTTGATCTTCTTGCCCGCGTCGAAGCCCCGTGAGTCGAAGGTGAGGGTGGCGTCCGCCTTCACCGACTGCGAGTCCACGACCCCCGCGCTCGGCTCGGCGCTGCGGCCTTCACCAGCGCGGACGGCTTCCCGCAGCCGGTCGTGCAGCTCGGTTACCAGTCCCGTGTCCCGCCAGCGGGCGAAGAAGGCAGAGACGCGCGGCCAGGGTGGGAAGTCCGCGGGCATCGCCCGCCACTTGATGCCGTTGTCGACGAGATAGCGCACTGCGTCGATCATCTGCCGGTGGCAGTAGCCCTCCGGACGCCCGCCGCGGCCCGAAAGCCAGCCCGGAACCGGTAGCAGGTCCCTCACCACGGCCCACTCGGCATCGCTCATGTCCGAGCCGTACCGGGGCCGACGCTGCGGCCGGTCGACCGCGTTCCCGAACCTGTGGGCGAGGCAGCCACACCCACGAGTGGACGAACTGGACTCGGCGACCACGACCACGCGACACTTCGACAACAGGGCCTCTTGCTTCTCGCTGGACTCGACATCCGCGAGCTACCAAGAGGCCCTTCCTTCATGCACTCACTCACCCCGGAAAATTCACCCGAACCAGGCTCCCGTTCGAGGAGCGGATAGAGAACAGGCAGTGAGACGGCCACACCAGTCACCCCCTGGGAGACCTCGACCAAGATCTTCTCTCAAATTTCTCCCAAGCGGTCCCGGAAACCACTCAGGGGCCCGACCCGCTAAGCGGATCAGGCCCCTGACCTGGTACTACGGCGTCGGGGTGGCGGGATTTGAACCCACGACCTCTTCGTCCCGAACGAAGCGCGCTGCCAAGCTGCGCTACACCCCGGTGTCGCTGCTTCTCGCGGCGACGACGTTTACTTTAGCCCACTGGGGGCTGTAGACGAAATCCGGTTCAGAGGCGGTGGCGGGTCGGGGAGGGGCGGGTGTGGTCCAGGGCCACCAGGAGGACCGCCAGGGCGTAGATCGCGAGGCCCAGGAGGAGGGCGTTCGCCAGGGTGCCGCGGTAGCCGTGGGCCGTCACGTCCAGGAAGGGATAGAGGTGGCGGGACGGGTCGGACGGTGGGAGGAGCGCGGCCCGGATGAAGGTGAAGGCCAGGTAGGCCAAGGGGTACAGGAGCCAGGTCGCGGCCTGGCGTAGGCGCAGGCGGGCCGCGGGTGTGAGCAGGAGCCAGTCCAGTACGGCCGCCGCCGGGACCAGTACGTGGAGTATCTGGAGCGCCGTCCACTGGGCGTGCCAGCGTTCCGGGGCCGTCGTCGCGCCGGTCATGGAGAACGGCGGCGTCGTGTGGGCCAGGAGCAGGTGGTAGACCAGGGCGCCGGTCACGACGTAGAGGAGCGCGGCGCCGGTCAGCGCCGGCGGGAGGGGGCGGCGGGCCCGCCAGGCCCTCGTCGCCGACAGGAACGTGATCACGGCCAGCAGGGCGGTGGCCTGGACGCTGAAGTAGCTCAGCATGCGGGCCGGGCTGCCCAGCAGCAGTTCCAGCGCGACCCCGGCCGCCGCCGCCACGGCGATCAGCACACGGAACACCGCGGCCGAGGGGCGGCGTACCGGGGCCACCACCGCCGTGGCCGGGACCGGGGCGGGCAGCAGCACGGGCGGGCCCGGCACCGCGGGCAGGTCCGGGATGTCCCTGGGTATCGGGGCGGTCATGCCCTCACGCTAGGAGCGGGGGAGGGGGGCGGCCAGACGGGTTGGGCCGGGTGGGTTACGGGACGGCGAGCCTCACCTGCGTCCCGGCCTCGCCTCCGTCCCGGCCTCTTCGGCACGCCGGTCTCCGCCCCGTCACCCCTTCTCCACCAGCGTCAGCAGCGTCGCCTCCGGCGGGCAGGCGAAGCGGACCGGGGTGTAGCGGTTGGTGCCGCAGCCGGCCGAGACGTGGAGGTAGGACGTGCGGCCCTCCGCCGTGTGCGTGGACAGGCCCTTCACGCGGTCCGTGTCCAGGTCGCAGTTGGTGACCAGGGCGCCGTAGAACGGGATGCACAGCTGGCCGCCGTGGGTGTGGCCGGCCAGGATCAGGGGGTAGTCGTCCGCCGTGAACGCGTCCAGGACCCGCAGGTACGGCGCGTGGACCACGCCCATCGAGAAGTCGTACGTCCCCGAGGGCCCGCCGGCCACCCGGGCGTAGCGGTCCCGCTTGATGTGCGGGTCGTCCAGGCCGGTCAGTTCGATGGAGACGCCCTCGACCTTGAGGACCCCCCGTGTGTTGGTCAGGTTCAGCCAGCCCGCCGCGTCGAAGCCGTCCCGCAGGTCCTCCCACGGGTTGTGGACCGCGCCCACCGCCGGCGGGTTGCCGTTCAGCCCGTGGCGTCCGCTCGTCTTCTCCAGCAGGTAGCGGGCGGGGTTGCGTAGCTTGGGGCCGTAGTAGTCGTTGGAGCCGAAGACGTACGCGCCCGGGAACTCCATCAGCGGGCCCAGCGCGTCGAGCACCTCCGGGACGCCCTCGGGGTCCGACAGGTTGTCCCCGGTGTTGATCACGAAGTCGGGACGCAGCCCGGCCAGCGACTGCAGCCAGCGCTGCTTCTTGCGCTGGCCGCCGACCATGTGGATGTCGGAGACCTGGAGCACACGCAGCGGGCGCATGCCCGGGGGCAGGACGGGGACGGTGACCCGTCGGAGGCGGAAGGAACGGGCCTCGAAGCCCGCCGCATAGACCAGGCCGGCCGTGCCGGCCGCCACGATTCCCAGGGGGATTCCGTATCGCGCGCGCATCTGTCCATCGTGTCAGACGCGTTGGTCACGGTGAGACCGGCCGCCCGGTAAATCGGCGGGCGTGCCGGGCGGTGCACCTGCGACAATCGGGCCATGACCACCACGCTCAAGTCGAAGCTGCAGGACGACCTCAACGCCGCGATCAAGGGGCGCGACGAGCTCCGCTCCTCGACGCTCCGGCTGACCCTCGCCGCGATCACCCAGGAGGAGGTCGCGGGCAAGGCGAAGCGGGAGCTGTCCGACGACGAGGTCCTGAAGGTGATCACTCGCGAGGCGAAGAAGCGCCGTGAGGCGGCCGAGGCCTTCGCGCAGGGCGGTCGTGCCGAGCAGGCCGAGCGGGAGAAGGCGGAGGGCGAGGTGCTCGCCGAGTACCTGCCCAAGCAGCTGTCCGACGAGGAGCTGGACGTGATCGTCGCCCAGGCGGTGGCCGAGGCGAAGGCGGCCGGTGCCGAGGGGCCGCGGGCCATGGGCGCCGTCATGAAGATCGTGAACCCGAAGGTGGCCGGTCGGGCCGAGGGCGGCCGGGTCGCCGCTTCGGTGAGGAAGCTCCTCGAGAGCTGACCCCCCCCGGGCAGGCCTCTCGAGCCGCCCTCCGCCCTCCGTCTGTAGAGCGTCTATCCGTCAAATCCGTCTATGCGGCGTCTATACGGCGTCGTCGTCCCCACGACGTCCATACGACCGCGGGCCGCACCCCTTCCCAGAGGTGCGGCCCCGCTCGTCCGGCGACGTTCATCCGGCCTCGTTCATCCGGCCCCGCTGATCCGTCCCGAACACGATCAGCCGGACCCGGCCCCCTGAAACCACCGGCTAATGCCGCCGGCCCCCGTGGCCGTTGCCGTTGTTCCCGGCGTTGCCGCCGTTCCCACCGATTCCACCGTCGCCCTGCCCCTGGATGACGTTCCCGGGGAGGGAGAAGGTCGGCGTCGGGAAGGAGCCGCCGAGAGCGCCCGCGGTGGGGCCGCCGTCAGCGGTGCCGCCGTTCGTCAGGCCGCCGATCAGTCCCCCGGTCACCGGTCCCGTCGTGTCCCCGTTGTGGTCGTCCGTCGCCCCCCGGTCGCCTTTTCCCTGGTCGTCCTCGTCGTGGCCGTCGTCGGGAAGGTCGACCAGATGGAAGTCCGGGGCGGGCCTGCCCTCCAGCGCGCCGGACATCATGTCGCGCCAGATCGGGCCCGGGACCTCGCCGCCGTAGACCTTGTCGTGCGGGACGCCGCCGATCGTGATGTTGGTCATCTTGCGCTTGTGCTGCGGGTCGCCGACCCAGACCGCGCCCGCCATGTTCGGGGTGTAGCCGACGAACCAGGCCGCGAAGCGCTCGTCCGTCGTACCCGTCTTGCCCGCGCTCGGGCGGCTGCCGAGGCCGGCCTCCTGGCCCGTGCCGTCCTCGACCACACCCTTGAGGAGCGTGCTGATCGTGTCCGCGGTGTTCTCCGACATCGCCCGTGAGCAGGTCGACTTCGGCACCGGGAGGGACTTCTGCTCGCTGCCGACCTTCTGGGTGACCGACTCGATGGCGACCGGGGTGCAGTACATGCCGCGCGAGGCGAAGGCGGCGTACGCGCTCGCCATCGTCAGCGGGGACATCTCCTGCGTGCCGAGCGCGATGGAGGGCGCCTGGACGATCTTGCGGCCGTCCGCGCGCGCCACGCCCATCTTCTTGGCCATGTCGATGACCGGGCAGATGCCGATGTCGCCGATCAGCTGCACGTAGTAGGTGTTGACGGACTTCGCGGTGGCCTCCGCCATGCCGTACGGGCCGCGCTCGGAGTCGTTCTCGTTCTTCAGCTTCTCCGGGTGCCTCGGGTCGTTGCGCCACACCTTGCCGTCGCACGCGGCCACCGGGCTCGGGTACGCCATCTCGTACGGCGACGAGTACTCCTGCGCCGGGGACTTGCCGCCCTCGACGGCCGCCGCGGCGACGATCGGCTTGAACGTGGAGCCGGGCTGGTAGCCGGCTCCGCCGCCCATGTCCTGGTTCACGGACAGGTTGATCGTCGTCTCGCCGTTGTTGACGTTGACGCCGTACGGGCGGGACTGCCCCATGGCGAGGATTTTGCCGGTGCCGGGCTCGACGATGGTCGCGGCGGTCGCCACGGCGTCGCTGCGGTAGACGTGGTCCTTGACGGAGTCCTGCACGGACTCCTGCGCCTGGGGGTCGAGCGTCGTACGGACCGTCAGGCCGCCCCGGTTCCAGAGCTTGGCCCGCGCCTCCTTCGTCTTGCCGAAGACCGGGTCGGTGAGGATGACCTGGCGGACGTAGTCACAGAAGAAGCCGGCGCCCCTGACCGAGGTGATGCAGCCGTTCTTGGGGCGGCTGGTGTGCAGGTCGAGCGGTGTCCGCTTCGCCTGGTCGGCCTCCTGCTGGGAGATGTCGCCCAGCTCCGCCATCCGCTGGAGCACGATGTTGCGCCGCTTGGTGGCCTCGGCCTCGTCGTTGACCGGGTCGTACCGGCTCGGGGACTGGACGATGCCGGCCAGCAGCGCCGACTCCGGGAGGCTGAGGTCCTTGGCGTGCTTGGAGAAATAGCGCTGCGAGGCGGCCTCGACGCCGTAGGCCTGCTCCCCGAAGAACGTGATGTTCAGGTAGTTCTCGAGGATCTTCTTCTTGCCGAGCTTGTCCTCGATCTGGATGGCGTACTTCAGCTCGCGGATCTTGCGGCCCAGGGTCTGCTGGGTGGCCTCGGCGACCTTCGTCGGGTCGTCGCCGGCCTCCTCGATGAAGTAGTTCTTCACCAGCTGCTGGGTGAGTGTGGAGGCGCCCTGGGCGACGCCGCCCTCCTGCGCGTTCTTGTTCACGGCGCGCAGCACACCCTTGAGGTCGACGGCACCGTGCTTGTAGAAGCGCGAGTCCTCGATCGCGACGATCGCCTTCTGCATGTACGGCGAGATGTCCTTGAGGTCCACCACCGTACGGTCGCGGGAGTAGACGGTCGCGATCTGCTTGCCCTGGCTGTCCAGGATGGTGGTGCGCTGGCTCAGCTGGGGGCTCTTCAAGTTGGCCGGGATCTCGTCGAAGCCCTGGACCGAGCCCTTGGCCGCGAGGCCCAGCGCTCCGGCCGCGGGCAGCGCGATGCCCGCCATGACGGCTCCGGCGAGCACACTGACACCGAGGAACTTGGCGGCCTGCTGCATGGGCGACAGACCACCGCCCGAGCGCTTCTTTGGCATGGGGGCAGCCTAATCCGTACTGTTGAGCGTTCCGAGGGAGCGACCGCTTCTCGGGATGTTCCGAGTGCCGATCGTGACGTACCCGCCGAGGGCTCGCCCGGGTGCCGGCCTCCGTCACGGCCCCGCAAAGAGGGGATGCCCGCGTTCCCATTCGCCGGACACGCGCGCAGGCGTTGGCCTAAGCTGCTCTCGACTGTCACAACCGTGCGGTCGCCCATTCCTGCGTCCGGCTCTCCCGAATCGCTCCGGACACGGCCGGGAATTCCCGGGAACCGGCCCCTTTTTCCCGCTGGGAACGGGCCTCGCGCCCGCCCCGGGTGCTGGCCGGCACCCGGTGTGGCCCACCGCGACTGCCCCGGTTTGCCGGGTTGATCACGCATGTCGCCAGCTCACTCCCGCGGGTGATCTGCCGCTTACCCATAGTCCGTTCGGGCCATTCAAGATTGGGCCCGAAGGGGGTGTTGCACTGTCCCCACCTTCCGTAACGTCCTCAACTGGCGGCGGTGAATATGCCGCTGCCGCCGTGGGGGAGCCTCGATTCGGGAGAGGACGGCGCCGGTATGGGCTGGGTAACCGACTGGAGTGCGCAGGCCGCCTGCCGCACTACCGATCCGGATGAACTGTTCGTTCAGGGAGCAGCGCAGAACAGGGCCAAGGCGGTGTGCACCGGATGCCCGGTACGCACCGAGTGTCTGGCCGACGCGCTGGACAACCGCGTGGAGTTCGGCGTGTGGGGAGGCATGACGGAGCGCGAGCGCCGTGCGCTGCTGCGCCGGCGGCCCACCGTGACCTCCTGGCGCAGACTCCTGGAAACCGCCCGCTCGGAGTACGAGCGGGGAGCGGGGATCGTATCCCTCGACAACGACGAGGTGTACGAGAACTACGCCGCGGTGAGCTGAGGGCTTCCCCGCTCAGGCTCACCACGTCAAGGCCCGGGTCGCCGCGGAGGCCGGTACGGCTGTTCGTACGACCGGGAGTACTGCGGCTGCGGTGTCCGCGGCCGCGAGTGCGCCGCTCGCACACCCTTGCGCGCCCACTGCACACTCCTCGTGCGCCCACACGCGCCGGTATGCGCCGCCGTACGCGTGCCCTCTCACGCGACGTGGGCCGTTTGTGTGCAGGTCCGCGCGACGAGAGCCGTGATGTAAGCCGTGGTGCGGTGCCTATATGTGCTCCGTCCGTTCAGGTCGTCGGGCCGCCAGCCGGTCTCCGATGTCGCGCAGGCCCGTGAGGTCGTGGACATCACCGGGCAGCGCGGGCACCTCGACCACCGCCACCTCGGGGTGCCGCGCGGCGAAGCGGTCGCGCGTGCGCCGCTCGCGGACGAGCAGCCGCATGCGCTCGGCGTGCAGCCTCAGCAGGCCCGCGGTGAGCCGGTCGACCGAGCGCTCCGTGTCGGCGGGGGAGCCTTCCTCGGGAGCAGGGGCTGCGGTCTCCGGTGCGGAAGATTGTGAACTGCCTTGCGTGTCGGGAGAGTTACGAAGTCCAGCTTTCCCGTCCCCCTGATCCACAATGCGGGGGTCCTCAAGATTTTCCGCGGCCGCGAGCGCCCGCTCGGCCGACAGTCCGCCGGCCCCGCTGCCGTGGACGCGGTTCAGCACCAGGCCCGCCAGCGGCATGCTCTCCGCGGCCAGCCGCTCCACGAAGTACGCGGCCTCGCGCAGCGCGTCCCGCTCCGGGGCCGCCACCACCAGGAACGCCGTACCGGGCGCCTGGAGAAGCTTGTAGGTGGCGTCCGCGCGGGTGCGGAAGCCGCCGAAGGTGGTGTCCATCGCGGCCACGAACGTCTGCACGTCCTTCAGCAGCTGACCGCCCAGCAGCTTGCCGAGCGTGCCCGTCATCATCGACATGCCGACGTTGAGGAAGGCCATCCCGGCCCGGCCGCCGAGCTTCGCCGGAGCCGTCAGCAGGCGGATGAGCCGGCCGTCGAGGAAGGAGCCGAGCCGCTTGGGCGCGTCCAGGAAGTCCAGCGCCGAGCGGGACGGCGGGGTGTCGACCACGATCAGGTCCCACTCGTCCCGCGCCCGCAGCTGGCCCAGCTTCTCCATCGCCATGTACTCCTGCGTGCCCGCGAAGCCCGCCGAGAGCGACTGGTAGAAGGGGTTCGCCAGGATCGCGGCGGCCCGGGCCGGGTCCGCGTGCGCCTCCACGACCTCGTCGAAGGTGCGCTTCATGTCGAGCATCATGGCGTGCAGCTCGCCGTCGCCCTCGGTGCCCTTCACCCTGCGGGGCACGTTGTCGAGGGAGTCGATCCCCATCGACTGGGCCAGCCGCTTGGCCGGGTCGATGGTCAGCACCACCACCTTGCGGCCCCGCTCGGCGGCCCGGAGTCCGAGCGCCGCCGCGGTCGTCGTCTTGCCGACCCCGCCCGAGCCGCAGCACACCACGATCCGGGTCCTGGGATCGTCCAGCAGCGGGTCCACGTCCAGCACGCGCGCGGAGGAGAGGCGGCGGGCCTGCTCGGGCTCCGGTGCCGTCTCGGACGCCTCGGCCGGGTCCGTACTCATGACAACCCCTGCTTCCGCAGCTCGGTGGCGAGTTCGTACAGGCCCGCCAGGTCCATGCCCTCGGCGAGCAGCGGGAGTTCGTGCAGCGGCAGGCCCAGCTCGGTGAGGACCGCGCGCTGCTCCTGCTCCAGCGTGTACCGCTCGGCGTACTCCGCGGCCTGCTCCAGCAGCGGGTCCACCAGTTTCTCGGCGTTCCCGCCGCGCCGGGCCCCGCCCAGGCCGGCCGCCGAGAGCGCCTGTGCGACCGAGGAACGCTCCACGGTCCGTACGAGTTCCAGGTCGGCCGCGTCCAGCACCTGCGGGCGGACCATGTTCACGATGACCCGGCCCACCGGCAACCGGGCCGCGCGGAGTTCGGCGATGCCATCGGCGGTCTCCTGGACCGGCATCTCCTCCAGCAGCGTCACCAGGTGCACCGCCGTCTGCGGCGACTTCAGCACCCTCATCACGGCCTGCGCCTGATTGTGTATCGGGCCGATCTTCGCCAGGCCCGCCACCTCGTCGTTCACGTTCAGGAAGCGGGTGACGCGGCCGGTCGGCGGGGCGTCCATGACCACGTAGTCGTACGCGAACCGCCCCGAGCGGTCCTTGCGGCGCACCGCCTCGCACGCCTTGCCGGTCAGCAGGACGTCCCTGAGGCCGGGTGCGATGGTGGTGGCGAAGTCGATCGCGCCGAGCTTCTTCAGGGCCCGGCCGGCGCCCCCGAGCTTGTAGAACATCTGGAGGTAGTCCAGGAGGGCCAGTTCGGGGTCGATGGCGAGGGCGTACACCTCCCCGCCGCCCGGAGCGACCGCGATCTTCCGCTCCTCATAGGGCAACGCCTCCGTCTCGAAGAGTTGTGCGATGCCCTGCCGGCCCTCGACCTCCACGAGAAGCGTCCGCTTCCCCTCGGTCGCGAGGGCCAGCGCGAGGGCGGCGGCGACCGTCGTCTTTCCGGTCCCGCCCTTGCCGCTGACGACCTGGAGCCTGCTCACGTCTTCGAGACTAACCAGTCCGGCCGACGGTCACGCGCGAGGCTGTGGATAACGCAGGTCACCGTCCCCGTGGCCACAGCGGCTACAGTCGGCCCATGACCAAGTGGGAATACGCAACCGTGCCGCTGCTCGTCCACGCCACGAAGCAGATCCTGGACAACTGGGGCGAGGACGGCTGGGAACTCGTCCAGGTCGTGCCCGGACCGAACCCGGAGCAGCTGGTGGCCTACCTGAAGCGGGAGAAGCAGGCGTGAGCGCGGTCGAGGCCAGGCTGGCCGAGCTGGGCCTGACCCTGCCGGAGGTGGTGCCGCCGCTGGCCGCCTACCAGCCGGCCGTGCGGTCCGGGGCGTACGTGTACACCGCCGGGCAGCTGCCGATGGTGGAGGGCAAGCTGCCGGTCACCGGCAAGGTGGGCGCCGAGGTCACGCCGGAGGAGGCCAAGGGGCTGGCCCGCACCTGCGCGCTGAACGCGCTGGCCGCCGTGAAGTCCGTCGTCGGCGACCTGGACCGCGTCGCGCGCGTGGTGAAGGTCGTCGGCTTCGTCGCCTCGGCGTCCGACTTCACCGGGCAGCCCGGTGTCGTCAACGGCGCCAGCGAACTGCTCGGCGAGGTCCTGGGCGAGAAGGGCGTGCACGCCCGCAGCGCGGTCGGCGTCGCGGTGCTGCCGCTGGACGCGCCGGTCGAGGTCGAGATCCAGGTGGAGCTGGCCGAGTAGACCACCGCCCTCCCCGCCGGCCCCGGGCACCTCTCGAACAATCGCCCGGTACGGGATAGCCTCCGGCCATGGCGAACGGTCAGTGGTATCCCCCGGAGTGGCCGGACCGCATCCGCGCGCTCGCGGACGGATCGCTCACCCCGGTGGCCCCCAGGCGCGCGGCCACGGTGCTGCTCCTCAAGGACACCCCGGACGGCCCCGTCGTCCACATGCTGCGCAGACGCGCCTCCATGGCCTTCGCCGGAGGCGCGTACGCGTATCCCGGAGGCGGTGTCGACCCACGCG